>MGUO01000236.1 GCA_001800015.1 Elusimicrobia bacterium RIFCSPHIGHO2_02_FULL_57_9 | reverse complement strand
CCGCCCGCCATTCCCGCGCCGAAATTCCCATCATGAAGCCGGCACGCATTGAAGAGGCCGACGATCGCTTGTATGTCGCGGAGTCCACTAACCGCGGAGCCGGAAGGGGGCTTTTTGCCAAAGTCCCGCTGGAGAGAAACGAAAGTGTTGAGGTCATCGGAATGCTCGTTCCGGCCAGATCAGCCGCGGATCAGTGCACTTCTTACGCCGATGCCTATAAGTTCCGGGTCGGCGGGTATTTGCTGGTTCCCGCGGGCTATGGAGGGATGGCCAACCATTCCTCTTCGCCCAACATGCAAAAGGTCATAAAAGGCCGACGCGTCTATTTGCGCGCGCTGCGGCGCATCGAGAAGGATGAGGAACTGCTGTTTGCCTACAGCGCGTACGCCCAAAAGAGGTTTAAGCTGAGCAAGCGCGCCCAACCAGCCGCCGCAGCCGGCCGCAAACAACGCGCCGCTTGAGGCGCCCACTCGCTGATGGGCGATGCGCAAAATTGGTAGACTATCGCGCATGAAAGACCAGATCACGCCCGAATTTATCCGCGCCATCCCAAAGTCCGACCTGCATGTCCACCTCGACGGCTCGCTGCGGCTTAAGACCTTGATCGAGCTGGCGCGCGAGGCGAAGGTCAAGCTTCCATCCACCTCGGAGGCGGGGCTGCGCAAGTTGGTTTTCAAGGAGTCCTATAAGGACCTGCCCGATTACCTGCATGGCTTCATGTACACCTGCGCGGTCCTGCCCGACCTCGACAACTTGACGCGCGTCGCGCAGGAGCTCGTGGAGGACAATGCCGCCGAGGGCGTGCGCTACATCGAAGTGCGTTTCGCGCCCCAGCTCCACGTCACGCCGACAACCGGGGTGCGCGACGTGGTTCGCGCCGTCGCCGCCGGCCTCGCCGCCGGGGCCAAGGCGCACAACAATTCAAAAAGCGTGAAGTCGGGCGAGGACGCGCCCTTCCACTTCGGCATGATCCTGTGCGCGATGCGCCGCTTCAAGAAGGGCATGTCGCCCTACTTCGCCGACATGCTGCGCCTCATGGAGCATGCGCCCAAGGACGAGGTTTA
>MGUO01000235.1:5311-8139 GCA_001800015.1 Elusimicrobia bacterium RIFCSPHIGHO2_02_FULL_57_9 | reverse complement strand
AAAGAGGACAAAGCGCCCACTTTCTGTCCCACATGACCTCCTCCCAGGATGGCGAGCTTCAAGGGCTGCGAGAACACGTCGATAAACACGTCCACTTCGCCCTCGCAATACATGCCCAGGGATTGCGGCTCCAGCGCATAAGAGGCTTGGCGGCAGCGGCCTTCGCCCAGGGCCTTTATCGCCTCTTCGATCACCTGGGATTCCAAACGTCCGCCGCCGATAGTGCCGGCGATGCGGCCGTCCGGAAAAACCAGCATCTTGGCGCCGATTTCCCGAGGGACCGAGCCTTTGCAGCCGATAACGGTGGCCAGGGCTAGGGATTGTCCGTCTTTCAGGCCCTCGGCTAAGCGGGCCATTAGTTCTTGCGCAGTCATAAAAAGGTAGTTTATCATTTTACCCGCTCTGACACGCTATGACCACTTCAAAAGCCCGGGAACCGGGAGTGACCACGCTCTTGACAATCATGGGAATGCCGGTTAACCTTCAGTGCAGCTTGTGAAATTCCATCATTGGGAGAAACTATGGCCGCTAAGAAAAAAGTTAAAGTGCTGATCGCCGATGACCAAACGCTGTTTCGGGAAGGGCTTAAGGATTTGCTGGATAACGAGAAAATTATCGAGGTGATCGGTGAAGCCGCTGATGGCCATGAGGCGGTGCGGCTGGCTAAGAAACTTAGGCCTGACGTCATACTGATGGACATCAAATTGCCTCAGTTGGATGGAGTGGCGGCCACCCGCCAGATCCGCAAGGACTGCCCCAGCGCCAACGTCCTGGTGCTCTCCAGCTTTGAAGACGAGGCCCATGTCATGGAAGCCATCCAGGCCGGGGCCAATGGCTATCTCTCCAAAATGCTGCCGGCCTCTGAACTGGTCAACGCGCTCAAGGCTTTTGCCAACGACGGCATCATGATTCCCCAGCAGGTCATGGGCAAGTTGATCGATGGTCTGCGCCAGATATCCGCCAGCGGAGCTTCTTCCCCGGTGGCTCTGACCAAGACTGAAATACGGGCTTTGGTTTGTCTCGGCAGCGGCCTTTCCAACAAAGAAATCGCCTCCAAGATGGATTGTTCGGTGAAAACCATCAAGAATCACTTAAACTCAATATTCCAGAAACTCAAGGTTACCAACCGCACCGAGGCGGTGGTCAAGGGCATCGAGGCCGGCTTAATATCTCCCCAGGAAGCGTGACTAAAGAGGAGTTCCTTTCCCAGATCGAGCGCGCGGCGACAGTTTTACCGGGTTTGCCGGTCACCGCCGGCTTGCTGCGCCAAATGGGCGAGGAACTTAAAAAGGGCGATCCTGCTTGGTGGAAAAACACTCTCAAGGCCTGGGAAAGACGGCGATTTGCGGGTTGGACGGAGGCCTGGTCGCTGTTTCTGACCTGCGTTCACTATGAGGTCTTAAGCGATCCGGACGGTCCGCTGGCGCCTTATTTCCCGTCTTGCGGCGGAACCGACGAAGCCGAGCCCAGCCGGGTCTTCTCGCAATTTCTATCCGATCTTCCCAAGGAATTTTTTTTCCATCTGCGCAACGGCCAGCGCCGCGTATTCCTGGAATTGTGGGCGCCGCTTTGGGTCAGCCCGGCCGCGCTTTTTTTCCAGCAGAGGGGGCTGCCCTTTTATCTGGTCGAGGTCAACGCCGGAGCCGGGCTAAACCTGGCCGCGGATATGCTCGTGCCGCAGAAAGGCTTCGATTCGCAGCTCTTAGCCGCGCGCATCGGCATCGATCCCGCTCCGCTTGAGCTGGAAAACATCGAACATAAGCGCTGGCTGACCGCGGCTCTTATGCCCGATCAACTGCCGCTCATCCGGGCCTTGGACAAGGCCATTAAAGCGGTTTTGGAGAGGCAAAGCCGCGAGGCGGCCTTTATCCAGATGGTTCCCTGTGAGGCCCAGCTTGCGCCCAAATTCATCGCCAAGAATATTCCTGTCGACGACAAGGACGTGGGCCTTTTGCTTTTCAATATCGGCGCTACGAGTCGCATGGGCGATTCTGAATACGCCGCTTACAAAAACAGCGTCGCCGAGATGATGAAGCCTTGGGGGGAGCGGGCCTTGTGGGTGGAGCTTGAGAGCGTGCGCGAGGAGATTTATTCCACCACTTTCCAGTTGCGGATAAACCGGATTTCAAACGGCCAATTAAGCCAATATATCATGGCCCAATTCGATTTCGCCGCCAAGAAAACCTCCTACGACCCGCGGCAAAGCGCCAAGTTTCTTTCTATTAAATAACGCTCGCCGTTATCCATCTTTAACCCCACCCTGTCCACCCCACCCTGTCCACCCTTGCATTTTCCCCTTTGGCGGGTCATACTTGGAACATGAAGCGGTTCCCGGGCCAAAAGGGGCAGATCGTCATTCCCGCTCTGTTTTTATTTCCCACCTTGATGCTTTTTGTCTTCCTCATATTCGAGACCGCCAAGCTTTCCCGCGAGAAAATACGCCATCAATTCGCGGTCGACGCCGCGGCTTTCGTGGAGATGACCAATTATTCCGATTTCTTAAACCGCTCCGCCTATGTCAACGGGGCTTTCCCCATGCGCATTTTCCGCGAGGGCTTTCACGAAACCATGCTCGACTGCCTGGGCCGCGATCCCTGCCCGGGGCCGCGCCCTTTGGATGATATTCTCTACGACGATGAAACCTATAACGGGGTTTTCCCGCGCAGCCTGTCGGATCCGGCCAAGGTTCAGTTCGAGGATAGGGAGAAATTGTGGGATATCGGCTACGCAGGCAAGCGTTGGGGCATGAACAGCGAATCGCCCGATGTGCACTCCTCCGACTGCCCCAAACCGGACTGCGTGACCATCATCAGCAAGCGCACGGCTCA
>MGUO01000235.1:3387-5250 GCA_001800015.1 Elusimicrobia bacterium RIFCSPHIGHO2_02_FULL_57_9 | reverse complement strand
CAGCTTCTGGGCTCGGTTGAGGCCGCGCAGTACAGCGTGCTCAAACGCCTGGTCAAGGATCACAATTTCCTGAGAAAATCCTATTGGCTTAACACCGGCGGGCCCGAGGCGCTTAACGAGGCGGCGCTGGCGGTTAAGTCTTTCGGCGTTTCTGCCGATGGATTCCCCGAAAGCGTCAAGTTTCACTGCGCTCGGCATGTTTTCTTCCACGGCAATCAATTGCAGGCCAATTGGGCCCAGCCCTATATTATCCTGGCTTCCGATCCGCCTCCGGTGATGAGTGGGGGAATCGAGGAGTGCGGCGGGGCGCTGTTTCAACTGGTGACCGTGAATAAATCCATGATTTCCAGCATGTCTCCGGCCGCAGGCGGCTGGCCGGTGGAGGCCCGCTGGAGCATCAATCCCGAGAGAAACAGCAGCTACAATTATTTCAAGGTCGATCTAGACAGCCTGATGATGCAGCTTGACGACGGTCCGCGCGTGCGCGCCAGCGTTTCGGTGGGGGGCTTCGGCTCGGTTCCCGCTGTTTGGCCCTTCCCCACGCCGAAATACCAGGTTAGATTATACCCATGAAGCCTAAAGCATTCTCTTATATCGGCTTCAGGATCTGGGGCATCCGCCCCAGGTCCATGAATGCCCGTGGACAAGCGACGACCGAGGTGGTGCTGCTCTTTCCCATCTTCATGTTTTTCCTTTTCGCATTCGTCAAAATATACGCGTTGCTCATCCTGGTCCAGAAATTGGAGATCGCCTCGTATTACGGGGCGCGGCGCTGGCAGCTGGAATCGCATCGCAACGTGGATTATGAAGGCGACGACAGGGGAACGTTGCGCAACGACATCGAGAAGCGCATCAGCCAGTACCTTGGCTTCGGCGCCCCGGCCGACAATAAGGGGCAATCCACCGAGCACTTCCTCGACTTGGTGCGGCGCACGGGCAACGGGGCTGAGTTTAACTGCGAGCGCACCCAGGTGTGGAATATCTGCTCTCTGACCGTCGAGACCCGGGCTTTCGATATCCCTTTTTTTTATAATTACGGCAAGCACAAGTTCGTGGTGACCAAATACGTGCCTAACCGCGACAGGCCTATCGCCTTCGTGCTGCCGGGCTTGCAGGGCGAGGATCAGGGCAAGAAGACGAAGAGCGATGCGGGCGGGGTGGGTCAAAGCGGGGGATGAATGTTCTGGGCTAAATTCCGGTTGTTCATGCAGCGCCACTGGCTTTGGGTGGCCATCGTCGTGGGCGTGACGATCTCCATTCTCCTGCCCATCTGGTACATGGCCGGCATGGAGGAAAGCGTGCGCAGCTATATCATCGGCATCAATGTCGCTTCCATGCCTTGGGGGATACTCCAGACCTTGGTTTTCGTGGGTTTTCTTTATTTGCTGCAGTACGGCGGGGGCTTCGCCCGCTTCAAGAAAAGCAAGATCGACTCCGGCGCGGTCAAGGTGCGCTTTACCGACGTGATCGGACTCACCGAGGCCAAGCGCGAGGCCTGGGAAATGGTCCAACTCATCAAGGACAGGGCCGCGCTTAAGAAAGTCGGCGGGAAAATTCTGCACGGCATGCTCATGATCGGCCCTCCCGGCTGCGGCAAGACCATGCTTGCCAAGGCCATTGCCACCGAAGCCGGCGTGCCCTTTCTATCCACCGCGGGCTCGGAATTCGTGGAAATTTTCGTAGGCGTGGGCGCCTCCCGCGTGCGCAAGCTCTTCAAGCAGGCCCGCCAATACGCCAAGGCCTACGGCGCCTGCATCATTTTTATCGACGAGCTCGAGGTGGTGGGCAAGGCCCGCGTATTCATGGACGCTTTCGGGGGCTCTTCCGAAAGCAACAGCACCTTAAATCAGCTTCTAGTGGAGA
>MGUO01000235.1:1635-3360 GCA_001800015.1 Elusimicrobia bacterium RIFCSPHIGHO2_02_FULL_57_9 | reverse complement strand
ACCATCACCATCGGCCGGCCGAATTTAAACGAGCGCGAGGAAATCTTCGCGCATTACGCCAAGAAAATCTGCCTCGATCCCTCCGTGGATCTCTCCCGCTTGGCGCGCAAGGCGGTTTATAAGACTCCTGCCGAGATAGAAAACATATTAAAGGAGGGGGCCTTGATCGCCACCCGCGGGCATCACGAGCTGGTCACTTACAAGGACATTTCCGCGGCCATCGAGCGCATCGAGTTGGGCGTGGCCCATCGCTTGAATCTCACCCCGCGCGAGCGGGAAATGACGGCCTATCACGAGGCCGGGCATTTACTCATCGTCTACCTAACCCATCCCACCAACGATGTGTTCAAGGCCTCCATCGTCCAGCGCGGCGGAACCTTGGGCGTGGTTCACTCTATTCCGCGCGAAGAGCTTTACAGTTCCGACGTCAAAACCCTGCGCGCCCATATCAAGGTCGCCTTGGCCGGCTATGCGGCCGAGAGGCTTAAATACGGCGTGACCACCGACGGAGTTTCCTCTGATTTTGCCGGCGCCATGTCCATAGCCCACAACATGGTGTGGCGCTTCGGCATGGGCCAAAACGGTTTTGTGGGCGATTTCACCCAAATCCCCAAGGAGCAGCTCTCCGACAGCCTCAAGCAAAAACTCAACGAAGCCACGCAGAGGCTCCTGCACGAAGCCCTGGAGGAAGTCGACGTCACGCTCAAGGCCGAGGCTCATATCCTAGACCGCTTCGCTTCGGAACTCCTCAAGCGCGACGAGCTCGATTACGATGAAATCGTGGCCATTTTCATGGAATATGGCAAGCAACCAAAGCCCATACCGATCTCGCCCGCCTTAACGCTCAACGCGCCGCCGGCCAACTGTAATAACCAAACCGGTAAAAAGACGGTTAAGAAAACACCCTTGCCTTGACAAAAACCAGGGCTCCGGTTACACTGAAAATGCTTGCCATATCGCTATGATCGTCAAAATTAAGCGCGATAACGACCCTTTTAAGAAGTATTGGTGGGCCCTTTTATTGGGCTTTGCCCTGACTGGGGCCTGGATATGCATCCCCCTGATGGGCACTCAAACGGGCGCGGGCGTGGCCCTACGCGAGGGCGGGCTTCAGTCCGCCGAGCAAAGCCTTGATTCCATTCATAATCCCAGCGGAGCCCCCGGTTCTATTGCGGACCTCAACATGGAAGGTTCCGGGGCCTACGCCAAGAAAAAGACCGACGGCCCCATCACCTCCTCCCTTTATCAGCCTCTGCCCGAGGAAAAACCGGCTCCCGCCGCGACGCCGCCGGCGGCGGCGTCTCCGGGAAATCTGGCTGACGCGCTCAAAGACATTAGCCGCCGATCGGCTTCCGCCTCTTCAAGCGGGAACCCCAACCCCTTTAATCCTTCCAAGGCCAATTTCGGCTCTCTCTCGGGGTTAGGTGGGAGCAGCGCCAGCAACGCTTCGGTATCTTCCTCCTACAGCGGCGGTTCAAGCGGCCTGGGCTTAACTCCTTTCGCAGCAGGCACGCCCAACACAGGCGTTACGACCACCCGCGGCTTGGATGGAGCGCAAGTTCCCGCGCGCTCCCGCGCAGGGACAATGGGCGCCTTGCAGGATGCGCGGGTCAACGCCTCCTTGGCCATGGGCCAGCGCTCCTATGACGGGGCCGCGGCCATCAGCGGGCAAACCTTCGACGGCAGAAGCGGCGCGGGCAGCCCCATCGGCGGCGGCGTTGCCCT
>MGUO01000235.1:0-1614 GCA_001800015.1 Elusimicrobia bacterium RIFCSPHIGHO2_02_FULL_57_9 | reverse complement strand
CCTAAAATCGAGCCGGAAGACCGGGCCAAGCAGATGATGGAGATGATCATGATGATGGTGGTCGGCGGCGTGGTCAGCGGCGTGATGGGCGGAATCATGAAGTAGGAGAATCCATGGACAGCAATAAAATTCCAGAGATCAAAGTGACGGCGAATAAAGAGCGCGAGGACGGCAAAAAGGGCGGTTTGTTGCTCACCCTTTCCCGGCTGACGGCCGGCGCCGGCCGCCTGGGTCCGCTGGCCGCTGCCGCTTCCAGAGGGATTTTAGCCACGAAAGCGGGCGTGATCGGCCTGGCGCTGGTCGTTACCACCACGGCGGGCGGCGTGGGAATTTTGGGCTATAAAATTTTCGGCCCCGGCCCGGCGGATAGAAGCGGCGCGTCCTATTCGCTTTTTGATCCGAAGCCGAAGTCCTCAGCCGAGCTTGGCTCGGCTGAGCCGGCCAAGGCCGGGGGGGACTCCTCGCCCTCGATCAATTCCTTAGTTAAAGCTAATCTCGGCTCCGAGTATAGCCCTGAGGCCCGGGCGCAGGCCGAAGCCGCGGCAAAATCCGCGTCGGCCGGCGCTTCCGAAGACAGCCGACCCGCTTCCGCCTCGGTCGGCACTGGTCAAAATAATAACGCCGCCCCGGGCGCGCGTCCCGGCGGGCTGCTTAAAACCGACGGCAAAATCGGACAGCTTTCGCAAATCGGCGCGGGGGCAGGCTCCGCGAGCGCAGCCGGGGGCAAAGCCGGAGAGGCCGCGGGAGCCGCCGCCAAGGACCTCGTAGCCGCTATTCCTAAATCCGGACAGCTTTCCGGCGGAATGGATAAGGCGGCCGCGCGGCCGGCCGCGGGAAGGAGAGCCTTGAGCAGCGGGATGAGAAGCGTGGGCGCTTTCCAGCAATTGGGACAGGTGCGCCAGGATCAGAAGGGTGCTGTCAGCAGCCAAAAAGCCGGCACCACCTATGACGGCAATAGCGTCGCCGGCGTGGGCTCCGCCGGTGCGGGCGCGGGCATCCCGCAAGGCGGGGCGGGCATAGACGGCAGCGGAGCCGGGAGGGGGACCAATCCGACCGTGGCCAGCAACTCTGGCTCAGATCGCTTTAATGCTCCGCCGTCGGTGGGCGGGGTCAACGTCACGCCCTGGCAAAAGGCCATCAACACCGCAGTGTTGCTCACGGCGCTGGCGGCGGTAGTGCTCTTCGCGCTTTATAAGTTTAAAGGGAATGTTCACGTTCAGTATCCCCTGGCGGCTCTTGGGGCCGTTCTTGGTCTGGCCATTATTGTTCTAGGTTCCATGATGGCGGGAGGGGCCTATGGTCAAACGTTCCAGGGCAATATGTTCGTGTTGGCCGGAGGCTTCATTATTGGGGCTTCCGCGGCAGGAGGGTTTTTAGGGGCTTCCGCCTCGGAGGCCACCGATAATATTCTGACCGCCATCATGGTCCTTTCCGGAGCGGCCGCTCTGGGCTCGGCCATGTGGGGATACTTAAGCAAGCCCAAGGTTTATTCTCCCGGCGAGTTCAACAACGGCAAGCCGCCGGATATCAGAGGCTTTTCCAGCGAATATAAGCACCCGTCGGAAAAATATTTGGAGAAATTCATAGTCCAGGTTAAGGAAAAACATGTCAAAC
>MGUO01000234.1 GCA_001800015.1 Elusimicrobia bacterium RIFCSPHIGHO2_02_FULL_57_9 | reverse complement strand
ATTAGGGTGTCAAGGCCGAGATCCCAGCCTGCGTAGCTGATCATCCTGAACAATCCCATCAGGCCGAGCAAGAGACCCGCCGGCAGGATGAGAGCTTGACCCCTCGGCAACGCCAGCGCCAGACCCGCCGTGAGGAAGAGCAACGCGGTCAGAGGATTCATTGCGGTCAGCCCTGGGAAGACGCTTTTGAGGCTCTCGACGCCGAAGACCCAGCCCACTAGGGCCACTGCCGCTATACCTGTGGCCGCGGCAGCGCATACCATGTGCGGGCCGCCGCGCTTAGAATCGTTAGGGGAGTCCGTAGATGACATATATTATATAGATTACAATTTATGACGATGAGATGGGAAGCTTTTCGGCCCCGGTCCTTGACATTGTGGCGGATTTGCGCTATCATTCAAATAATACCGACTGGTCGGTTTTTTCTAGGACCTAAGGGACATTAGATGCCGACGAAATCCGAGAAGACGATCGCCGCGATTCTCTCCGCCGCCGAGCAGCTCTTTCTCGCCAAGAACTACGCCGACGTCACGATGGACCAGATCGCTCAAGGAAGCGGCGTCACCAAGGGCGCGCTTTACCACCATTTCCCGAGCAAGGAGGGCCTCTATCAGCAGATGATGCATGCATCGCTGGCCCGCAAGCGGGAGCTCTTCAGCCGGGCGCTCGCGTCCGGACGGGGCTGCCGGGAGCGCCTCGAGCGGCTCACCCAGGCGTTCTTCGATCTCCCGAAAGACGAAATCGCTCTCATGCGCCTTGTCCGGCGAGACGTCAATATCTTCGCCGCTGCGGCGCGAGCCAAGCTGGTGCGCAGCTACCAGGCCTCGCTGCCGTCCTTGGTCGAGGCCGTCATCCGCGACGGCATCCGGGACGGCGAACTCACGCCAGCCGACCCGCGCCTCTTGGCGTGGCATTTTGTCGCAACGGTCGAGGTGACGCTGGGCCGCCACGCGGATTGCGTCCTCAAGGACCCCGGCGCAAAACTGAACTACGTCCTGGACCTCTTCTTCCGCGGGGCCGCCGCGACCCACCTGGCCCGGCGAGAAGTCCTCTCATGAGCGAATTGGTCTT
>MGUO01000233.1 GCA_001800015.1 Elusimicrobia bacterium RIFCSPHIGHO2_02_FULL_57_9 | reverse complement strand
CCGCCTCGGCCTCGGGGGGCGCCTTTTCGGAGCTTTTATAAATGGCCTTGCCCGAACCATCGCGCAGGATTTTCAGCTTCCTGGCTTTGCCCAAAAGCTGGGAGTCAAGCGCCAGCTCAAGGCCGGCTATTCCCCGCCCATCCCTTGAGACCTCGCCCAGAACATTGCGGGCCAGCATCCCGTTGGGATAAAAGCGCTGCTGCGCGGCCGTTATGCCCAGACCCTCCAAACGCAGGCGGGTCAAGGCCAGGACATCGTCGTAGCCAAGCCGGGTTTTAAAGCGCGTGAAGCGATTTGAGCCGCGGTAGAGGCTCATGATTTCGCCGGTCGTCATTTTCAGCACCGGCGCGATTTTCGAAGCGACAGCCTGCGGCGACTTGATCATGCGCTTATCCAGAAAACAGGACCAGGAGAGAACCGACTGCGCCAGGGTCTTGCCGTTGCGGTCGACAATTTCGGCTCGCGGGACGATTTCCTCATCGTTGCGGTTAAATTCATCCGCTGCCCTTGAATCCAGGTCTTTGTGCTGCATGACCTGGAGTTTGGCCAGGCGCACCGTCAGCGGGAGCAAGGCCAGCAGGCAAAAAGACGCCGCGAGGGTAAGGCGCAGGCGGATATCTAACACGGTCTTTCTTTCCTAGGAAGCACCGAGTATGCGCAGGGATTGTGGCGGCGCGGGAACCATGCCCAGGCTGCCGGCCCGAAGGGTCAATTGCGCCGGGGAAAGGCTGGTCTCCAATTCCATCTGGAGAGAACCGATACGGCTCTTGAGGATGCGCGCTTGGCGCCGGGAGTTTTCCACCGCGTAGCCCAGGCGCGTGGCTTGGATATGCTGCCAAACCATGGCCAAAAGTAGGATGCTGATTGAGACGATTTTAAAAGTTCGTTTTGAATTTTCAGCCATGGTTAAAAATTGGTGGCGGGCGCCCCGCCGAAAGGCGCCCGCCAGAAAACGCGGTCGCTACGGCCTGTTTCGCCTTCCCTTTAAAAACACTCGTTTCCAAATATAGCCGCCCCGCGAAGTCTCAGGCAGGGCAATGAGGTCGATGGTTTGACTGCGGTCAAGAAGAAAGCCTACCGCGGCGTCAACTTGAATGATGGTGCCTCTTTTCATCACAGTTTCTCCATTACCCGTAGTTTGGAGCTGCGGGCTCTCGGATTGCTTTCGACCTCAGCGACGGAGGGACGCATGACCCCGTCTTTTTTCCCGACAAATCGGCATGTTCCCTGAATGACAAAGGAGGAAAAAAGCTTCTTGACCAGCCTATCCTCCAAGGAATGGAAGGTAATGACCAGAATGCGCCCTCCGGGCCGCATATGGCCCAGCACGCTCTCGATGCCCCTGGTGATATTCTCAAATTCGGCGTTGACCGCGATGCGCAGCGCCATGAAAGTCCGCGTGGCGGGGTGAATGCCGGCGCGCGGGATAAAGCTTGCGATGTGCTTGGCCAAATCCGCCGTTGATTTAAAGGGTTCTTTTTTCCGGCGCGCCACGATTGCGCCGGCGATGCGTTTGGCTGCCGGTTCCTCGCCGAATTCCTTGATCAAAAGCGCCAGCTGTTCCTCAGGCCAGCGGTTGACGATAGTCTCCGCCGTCAGCGGGCTATTCGGGGAAAAGCGCATATCGAGCGGCCCTTCACGCATGATGGAGAATCCCCTTTCGGGTTTATCCAGCTGCATCGAGCTCACGCCCAGATCGAAAAGGGCGCCCGTTAAAGGAAAAAACTTTTCCGCCTCCAGGACGCCGGCCGCCGAACGGAAGTTGGCGCAAACGGCCTTGAATTGTCCGGGAAAATCCTTGAGCCTGGTCTGGGTCAAAGACACCGCCTCGGGGTCTAGGTCCATTCCCAAGAGCTTGCCGCGTTGAGAAAGCGCGCGCAGGATGGATTCGGAGTGCCCCCCCAGGCCCATGGTGGCGTCCAGATACAGCCCCTCGGGATCGGTGACCAGAAGGTCGATCGCTTCCTTAAGCAGGACCGGCTTATGCCGATAATCTCCAGTATTTTCCATTGAATAGGCGAACCAGAGCGAGTCGACATCGGTCCACTCGGGGCTCTGGGGCTTTAAATTTCCAGGTTTCTGCTCACCGTGCGATAGGCCGGCAGCACCTTTGATTTGTTGTAAGCGTCCCATTTTTTCCTGTCCCAAATTTCAGCGCGCGAGCCGGCGCCTTGGACCAAAACCCTGGTATGCAGGCCGGCATGGTCCTTTAGATAATGGGGAATTAAAATCCTTCCCACGGCATCTAACTCCACATCGATGGCTTCCGCGAAAAATTTGCGCTTGAAGGCGCGCTCTTGCTCCTTGTTGGGAAGCGAGAAAACCTTTAGGTCGTTTTCCAGCAGCTTGTTCCATTGAGAGGGAAGGAAAAGGTAAAGGCAGCTTTCCAAGCCGCTGGTTAAATAAAGCCGCGAGGCGCGTTCCTGCAGCAAAGCCTCGCGGAATTTCGGCGGAATGGCGAGTCGATTCTTGCCGTCCAAGGAGTATTCGTATCTGCCGATCAAGAGGATCACGATATTTCCCACTTATCGACACAATTATATTTTTTTTCCCCACTTTCTCCCACAGCGCAGGCAGTATAAGGGATAGGATCAGTTTTGTCAAGGGGAAAATTTCTGTATGAAAATTTCTGTGTTATCTATCGGCGGGAGCCGAGCGATTAAGGGAGTTGTTGGTCAGCTCGAAGCGCCAAGCGAATTCGAGGGCCTTGACGCGGTTGTAAGGCATGCCGTAAGAGCGGTAGAGCGCTTCAGTCGTATCCTTGCCTTGGCGCAGATATTCCGAGAATTTGTAGAAGTTCGATTTATAGCGGGAACGCAAGAGAAAGCGGACCGTGCTGTAGGCTTGAGCGTACCATAATCGCACGTCGTCATCCTTGGCGCGCGCGGTCGTGGTCACGGCCATGAGCTCGGCCATGGTAAATCCCCCTCCGCGCTCGAGGATATCCATGTTTTCCCTCAGCCAGCTCGGGGCGGCCAGGCCTCTTTCGACTTGAGCCAGGGTGGCGATGCCTTCGCTCAGCCAAAGAGGGTCGGAGGCGCCGCTCAAGAAGAAGCTGTCGTAATAAATATGGCAAAGCTCATGAGCCAGTATGCCTAGGAGCTCCTCGCTTTCATAGACATACACCTTGCGTTTGGGCACCGAGGAAGCGCCGCCGGACCAGGCCGGCCGGCCCGTGACGCGGCGATAGGTTTCCTGATTTCGAAACAGCAAGATGGCAACTTTCTCCTCGTCGGCCCACGGTGAAAAGGGAGCCATATCCAGCATCAGATTGCCATGCAGGCTCTCTAAGACTTCCAGGAATTCCTGCGAGGCCGCATAGCCCTCGGAATAAACGTCGAAATGCCGGGTTTCCTTTCTGATGAATCCCGAAGGAGAAACGGCATCCTCCCGGGCATTCTCATGACTGACCGGGGACTTTTTCTCGGGCCGATACTCCGTGCTGGAGCGGGCCTGCGGGTAGGGAGGTTTGACGTAATCCAGAGATGAAGGCGCAGGCCTTAAGCCGGGTGCGGCGGCTAGGGATGGCGGGGGAGGCTGCGGGCGGTAAGGGTTGGATATGTAGCGCATCTTCGGTCGATTATCCTGCTCTTCTCCAAGGAATTGATAGACCATAACGCCCCAAAGACTTAGCACCGCGATCCAGATCAGAATTCGAACGCGCGGCAGGGCATCCATTGAGATTTAGGAGCCTAGATTGGCATCGCGCAGGCGCAGGGCGCTTTGGGCCAGGCTGTAGACGAATAATGAGAAGACGACGATGAAGCAGGCATGGACTACGGCCATCCCCGCGGCCGGCCCCATCTCGAAAACCCCGCGTTCGTAATAGATGAGCAGCATGGTCGCAGCCGACACCAACGCCGTTGCCAATGTGTGCCGGCGGCCCATATAAAGGGCGGAGGTAGCGGGCGCCATGACGAAGAGAAGCCACATCGGCCCCCAATAGGGCTGTAGCAAATAGAACAAAGGAACGGCCCAGATGAAATTAAGCCAAATCTGCACCGTGCGCATTTGCCGAGCCCAATGGATGAAGCGGTAGGTGTTGATCGAGAACCACCAGTTGATGATCACCGAGGCCGCGAGAATCCCCAAGGAAAGCTGGTAGGCCCTCGGGTCGGGTTCGCTGAAATAGATGGCGGAAAGAATCAGGATCAGGGCGAAGGGCGTGAAGTAGCGGTTAAGCAGTTGCATAGTTCTCCTATGACGGCGTCACTGTCCCGGGCAGCCCGGAAAGCCGGGAGCATACTCTTTCAAATTCTCCGTGGTCGATACCGCCTCTTTAAGATTCCGGCCGTATTTCCAGGGATCCGCGACAACGATGCGTTTACGTTCACAATTAACGAATGAAATCCAACTATGAGGGGAGGCGGCGTCTTTATGGCTCTGGTTTATGCGGTATCCCTTGAGCCAAAGCTCTTTAAATAGGTCGTTATGCAGGGCCGTTTTTTCGATGATGTTCTGCCATTTTGCGCAGAGCAGGAAAGGCTCGGGGGCATCATTATCCGGAGTTTGAATGATAATCCAAGGATCAGCCTTAGGAATGATCGGGGATGGGGAGAAAGCCGCTATAAAGGGGAAAGCTAGAAAGCTGGGAGCCAATACCAGGGCCGAACCATAATTGCGGGCTTTCCAATGGTCTGCTGTTGCGTCCATCAAATTGCCGATATGGCTGCCCATGATTCCTCCACCGAGTTTGAGCCCGGCATAATGGGCGTATACGCTATCGTAAAGTTCGCCGATGCGCTCGGCGCCCTTGTCGTCGCGCTTAAAATCAGCGAGGGAGGATGAGCCGGCGCTGGGGTCGCCGGCAATGAATGGAAACGGAATTTTTCGAGCAAGCCCCCTCTTTGCCGGA
>MGUO01000232.1:5765-6874 GCA_001800015.1 Elusimicrobia bacterium RIFCSPHIGHO2_02_FULL_57_9 | reverse complement strand
GTTGGTTATATAGGAAGTGGAGTTGGAAACCGCGGCGATATCGGTCCATGCGATAAGCGAAGCGTCCCCCGCTCCCTGGGTCAGGCTGGCGCTGTACTGGAAGGCGGCCAGCCGGCTGGCCGCGTCTAAAGCGGAAACCGCATAGACAGCGCCCGCCGCGGTGCGCACGGTGTTATCCCCGGCCTGATTATCCGCCAAGATGGGGGCCGCTGCGTCCTTTCTCACGTAGAAGGCATCCTGCAGGGTGCTGGAATTGCCAAAACCGTTAAAGACTTTCACAGTGACATAGTTGGTCGCTCCATCCATGAAACCGTCGAAAACGGAGCTGGGCAAGGGCCAGTCCCCGGTATAGGTGTCGGCGTTAATATTAATCACCACGTCGGTGAAGGCCAGCAAGTCCGGGCCGGTGCCGCCGGCCACCGTGGAAGCCTTAACCTGGAATTTAGTGAGCTGCGAACCGGAGAAATCCGCGAAGCGCACCTTGTATAAGCCGTTATTGCCGCGCCGCCAGATGTCTTCCCCGATCTGGCTATTGGAGATTATCGGAAACAACCCGCCCAAGGTCGCCGTGGAGCCCAGCGCAAAATACGGGGTGGCGACTCCGTTGTGATTCATGGCTGAGACGAACAAATAATATGTGGCGAAGGAATCAAGCCCGCCGATGGCGGCGCTGGGAAATGTTCCGGCCGGGGTGGTCGAGAAAAAAACGGTGCCCGAATTATTGTTGGGATAAACAGGATCGGTGGAAGCAGCCAATCGGTAAGCCGTGACATTAAGCGGATTGCCGTTGGCCGACCAGGACGCGCTGATGGAAATCGAGGTCACGCCGAAGAAGGTGGGGGCCGCCGCATCCGGCGTGTTGGCCAAGGTCGAGGTGGAGCCCAAAGCCGTAAAAGCGCTGACGTTGCCGCCGCTGCTGATTTGGACGCGGAAGAAATGGGTGGTGTTGGCGACAAGATCAGGCCCTGCGCCGCCGTTGCCGAATAGAGCCGACCCATTAACGGTGATCGAGGTAAAATTGATCGTGCTGAAGTTATCAGTAGAAAGCTGCGCGGCATAACTGAGGCCCGGCCCGTTTCCTCCATTGGTCCAGCTGGCGGTGATGCTGC
>MGUO01000232.1:4922-5743 GCA_001800015.1 Elusimicrobia bacterium RIFCSPHIGHO2_02_FULL_57_9 | reverse complement strand
CCTTTGCCTGGAAGAAGTAAGTGGTACTGGGGGCCAAGCCGCTGAAAATAAGCGAGGTGTTAAGGGTTTGGCTTGAATCGTTAATCGTGGCGAAATCATCGGTCGAAATTTCCACGGTATAGAGGGTGGTCGCGGCATTTCCGTTAGCGCCCCAATTAGCCGTAATCGCCGAAACGCCGACCCCGCTGGGGGAGGCGGCGGCGGGAGGCGCGGCAAAGCTCGAGGTCGCCGCGGCCGGGGCAAAAGAGCTTGCCACGCTATTGTGGTTAATAGCTTGCACCTGCAAATAATAGGTGTTGTTGGAAACCAAACCGGAAAACACGGCCGAAGTATTTAAAGTGAGACTCGAGGCGTTAATCGTGGCAAAATTATCGGTTGAAATCCGCGCGTTATAGAGCGTAGCGGACGGGTTATTGTTATTGCCCCAATTCATGGTGATGGAGCTGGTGCTCGATATGACGGCCGCCGCGACCGGAGGATTGGCTAAGGTCGAGGTTGAACCCAGGAAAGCGAATGCGCTCCACGTGCCCGTATTGATGCTATAGGCCGCGGCCTGGAAATAATAGGTGGTATTCGGCGTCAGATTAAAAATGGGCACATTCAGATTCACGGTCACGGAGGAGACTAGGATTGCGCTGAAATTGGCGGCCGTGGACATCTGCTCGTAATAAGGGATGCCGGAGGCATTGCCGTTGGCGGTCCAATGCGCGCTCAGAGTATCGGTCGAAACGCCGGTGAAGGCCGGGGCTGCTTGCCCGGGCAGGCCCGCCGCCGTAGCCGTGGAGCCCATATCAACGAAGGCGGTCAAGGTAGAAGCATGC
>MGUO01000232.1:0-4890 GCA_001800015.1 Elusimicrobia bacterium RIFCSPHIGHO2_02_FULL_57_9 | reverse complement strand
CGCCGTAATGCTGGTATGAATCGGCAAGAAGGTCGCTGAGGTGGATATGCGCGCCACATAGGTCGAACTCGTGTGGTTGTAGCCGGAGCCGGCGCTGCCCGATGACCAATTAAGAGTAAAGCCAGAGCTGCCCCCGACAGTGAAAACCGGCGCGGCAGGGGCCGGCACCGCGGCCAAGGTAAAGGTTGAACCCAATACCAAGGGGGCGCTGGTATTAAAGCCGTTGGTGGTAAACACCCGGAAAGAATAGTGCGTGGTGTTGGGAACTAGACTAGCGCCGGCGCCGCCCGCGCCGAACAATACCGATGTATTGAGGGTCATGGAGCTGAAATTAATCGTGGCGAAATTATCGGTTGAAATCTGCGCCGCATAAATCGTCTCCGGGCCGTTGCCTCCGGTGGACCAGTTGGCCGTGATGCTGGAAGCGGCCACCCCCAAAAAGACCGGGTTGGCCGAACCCGGAGGCAGCAGCAAGGTCATCGTGGAGGGTAAAGATGTGAAATTGGTCAGCGTCCCGTTATTGCCGAGAGCGCGTACCTGGAAGTAATACGTGTTATTAGCTAAGAGCCCGTTAAAAATAGCGAAGGTGTTGTAGGTGTCGCTTGATCCATTGAGCGTTGAGAAATTATCCGTCGATATCTGCGCGGTATATGAGGTAACGGCAGCGTTGCCGTTAGCCCCCCAATTAGCGGTGATGCTGGAGAAACCAACCTGGCTCGGGTTTAAGAAAATGGGAATATTGACCAAGGTGGAAGTGGCCGGCGTCACCGCGAAACTGCTGGCAACGCCGTTGTGGTTAAGCGCCGCGACCTGGATATAGTAGGTCGAATTGGATTCCAAACCGATGAAAGTCGCGGATGGATTAAGGGTTTGGCTTGAGGCATAAAGGGTGGCGAAGTTATCGCTGGAAATCTGGGCATTGTATAGCGTATTGGATGGATTGCCGTTGTTTCCCCACGAGAAACTGATCGAAGAATAGTAAACCGCCGAGACCGCCGGCGCCAAGGGAGCGTTTACCAGCGTTGCCGTGCCTCCTAAGCTCGTGAAATTCGTGACCACGTTGTTATTGTTGGCCGCCCTGACCCGGAAGTAATAGCTGGTATTAACGGCAAGGCCCGAGGAACTTAAGGAAAGATTGTAGGTGACCGAGGAAGTGACCGTGCCCGTGAAATTCAAGGCGGTCGACGTTTGCATCTCATAAAGAGTCCAGGAAGGATTTATGGGCGCATTAGACGTCCAATTGGCCTGGATTTGGGACGCGGCCACGCCGGAAAACGGCGCGGCCGCGGGCGTTGAGGCTAGAGTCGAGGTTGACACAACGGAGGCATAGGCGGTCGCTATCCCGTTGTTGTTGGCGGCCTTCACCTGGAAATAATACGTCGTGTTGGCGTTTAAGCCCGAGCTGCTTAGGAAAGTATCGTAGGTAGCGCTGGCGGTGACCACGGCGCCAAGGGGCGCGCCGGGATCGGGGGCTGTTGAGGTCAGGACCGTGTAAAGAGCGCCGGGACCATTGTTTGCCGACCAGTTAAGCTGTAAAGTGTCCGCCGCCGGCGGAACAACCCCGAAACTTAAACCCGATGGCTGCTCGGCCAAGGTCGAGGTTGAACCCATTATCAGAGGAGAGCCCACGCTGAAACTGTTGGTGGCATAAACCCTGAAGAAATAAGTGGTATTGGGTATCAGGCCGCTGAAAAGCGCCGATGTATTTAGGGTGTTGGAGGTAAAATTGAGCGTTGAGAAATTATCCGTCGATATCTGCGCCGCATAAATCGTCTCCGGGCCGTTGCCTCCGGTGGACCAGTTGGCCGTGATGCTGGAAGCGGCCACCCCCAAAAAGACCGGGTTGGCCAAACCCGGAGGCAGCAGCAAGGTCATCGTGGAGGGTAGAGATGTGAAATTGGTCAGCGTCCCGTTATTGCCGAGAGCGCGCACCTGGAAATAATACGTGGTATTGGCAGCCAAACCCGAGGAAGCAACGGATAGGTTATAGGTTATGGAAGAAGTGACCACACCGCTGAAATTGGCGGAGGTTGAAGTCTGAAGCTCATAGCGCGTATTGGGCGCATTGCCGTTAGCCCCCCAATTAGCCGTAATGCTGGAAACACCGACTTGATTGGGCGAACCAGAAACCGGCTGGGCCGTCAAGGTCTGGGTCGTGGGCGCCACGGCAAAATTGCTGCTTATCCCGTTATGATTGATTGCTTTGACCTGCAGATAATAGGTGGCGTTGGCCTCCAAGCTCAAAAAAACGGCGAATGCGTTGAAAGTTTGGCTCGAGGCCAGCAGATTGGAAAAGTCGTCGGTTGAGATTTTGGCCATATAAACCGTGCCCGTGGAATTGTTATTCCCCGTCCAAACCAAGCTAATCGAAGAAAAATGAACGGTCAAGGCGGAGATCAGCGGGGGGTTGGCCAAGGTCGAAAGGCCCGGATAGGCGGAATAGGGTCCGATGACGTTAGGGCCATGGGCGCGCACAAAAAGATAATAGGTCGTATTAACGGCCAAGGCCGGGGAATCAATCGCGGCGGAACTCACACTGCCGCCGAAAGCGGTGGTGGAAGCCCAAATATCCACGGGCGGATTATCGGATTTTGTGGAGGCAACCAGGAAATAGCCCGTGGCGTCGCTGACCATTCCCCAGTTAGCCGTCATGGAGGTGGTAAAAACCGGGGTGACGGCTCCCGTGGCCGGAGGGGATAAGGTTGAAAGCAGGGTCTGAGTTGAGCCTAAATCAACGTAAGCCGTGGCTACATCATTATTATTGAGCGCCCGGACTTTGAAGTAATACAGGGTGCTCCCCGTCAAACCGGAAGAACTGGCAAAGAGATTGTAAGTGATCGTGGAAGACGCCACGCCCGTGAAATTGGAGTCCGTCGAAGTCAAAAGCTGGTAGCGCGTCCAGGAAGGATTGGGCAAATTGCCCGCGGCCCAATTGGCCTGTATGTAGGAGGCCGTGACATTGCTGAAGGTAGAGGCCGCGGCAGCAGGCAGCGAGGCCAAAGTCGAGGTGGAGATGCCGGTAACGCAGCAGGGCTGATAAGAAGTATTGATTCCGTTATTATTGGTGGCCCTGACCCGGAAGAAATGGGTGGTATTGGGGCTTAGGCCCGAACTGCTCACATAAGTGTTATAAGTAAGCGAGGTGCTAATCACGGCCCACGCCGGGGGAGAGACCGCGGCGGGATCGGAATATGTGGAAATTTTGACCGTGTAAAGAGTTCCCGGACCGTTGGTGTTCCCCAGCCAATCAAAGCGGATAGCATCAGTTGTAGGCGCGACGGCATAAAAATTCAGGCTATAAGGCGGATAGGCCCAGGTCGAGGTTGAGCCCAAATTCACGAATTCGGTGTATACACCATTGTTGTTGACGGCGCGAACCTGGAAATAGTATGTGGTACTGTTCAATAAGCAGCAACCGAAAGTATTATTGGAGTTGGTCGTATTGACGGTGGTGGTATACCCCGCAGGGAAATTGGAGTTTGTTGACGCCTGAACTTGATATCGTGTCCAACTCGGGTTAGCCGGGTTGCTGGTCCAATTGGCCTGTATCACGTATTCGGTGATGTTGGTAAATGCCGAGGGAACCGGCAAAGAAGCGAGGGTGGAAGTCGATCCGAGATTGACGAATCCAGTAGGCTGATCGTTATCATTGAGCGCCCGGACCTGGAAATAATAGGTGGTGTTGGAAGTCAAACCCGAGGTGCTGGCGAATAAATTGTAAGTAATGGATGAGATAATCGGCCCGCTAAAGTCGGAGGCGGTGGAGGCCTGAAGTTCATAACGCGTTGCCTCAGGATTATATCCGCCCGCGGGGGTTCCCGACGACCAGTTCACCGTGATCTCGGTGGACGCGACCACGGTAAAGGTAGAAATCCCCATGGGCAAGCCGGGGATAACCGCCAAGGTGACAACGGCCGCGCCCGAGGAGGCAATCACGCCTCCACTATTGACCGCCGCAATATAGCGGAAATAAGCCGTATTCGGCTTAAGACCGGTCTCTGTGAAGCTTGTCTGGTTTATCCCAAGGGTATTGGTGCTGGCTATCATCGAGAACGGTCCGGCTGAAAACGAGCCGCCATAGAGCCTAAAGCCGCTCTCGTTAGACGCGCCATCCGCCCACTGCCAGGTGGCGCTGGTATAATGCACTGCGGTGGCGGTAAAACTGGAAGGCGCTTGGGCCTTGCCGCGCGCGTTGCCGCCCAAGGGTGAAGGGAAACCGGCGCCGGTCCAATGGGCGGCTATCAGGTCGCCGTTTCCGGCGTCCTGATAGGAAATATGCACATTGCCCGAACCATCCAGGACAATGGAACTATAATGCCCCAAACTGCCGTTGGAATCAACTGTCACGGTCGACCATTGGGCGCCGTCAAACCGGGCATATTTCAGATCGGAATTGGTCCCGTCCCAGTAAGAGATATGCGGCCGGCCAGAGCCGTCCAAGGCAAGCGAGTTATAGTCTCCCACGCTGCCCTGGCTCTCGATAATCTCAATGTTCCAAGAAGAACCTAATCTCTTGGCATACTTGAGATCCGCCCCCGTAGCATCGTAGTAGGAAACATGGGGATTTTCCGAGCCGTCCAAGGCCAGGGAAAGATGATAGCTCAGTCCCGCCACCGCTATGGTTTGAGTGCTCCAGGAACCGCCGGACCATTGCGCGTATGCCAGCTCCCCGGCTGCGCTGTTGAAATAGGCTATGCGGGGATTGCCCTCTCCATCCAAGGCCAGGGCCGTTTCGGAACTTATGGAACCAAGACCGGAAACCACGGTTTGCGTGCTCCAGGAGATCCCGTCAAACTTGGCGTACTTAAGACTGCCGGCCGCGGTCCGGTAAGCGATATGGGCATAGCCCGCGCCGTCGATGGCCAAAGAGGTATACTGGCCCACTGAGGA
>MGUO01000231.1 GCA_001800015.1 Elusimicrobia bacterium RIFCSPHIGHO2_02_FULL_57_9 | reverse complement strand
AGGCTTTCCATCAGACTTCTGGTGTTCTCAAGTGGTGCTAGTGCCGGCTGAGTCATCGAGACCACACCGGCAACCGCCTCCGTGTCGCGCCATGACGACAGGGGATGAGGTTCAGGACATACGAAGCCGGCGTGCTGCGCCGTTTCGTCAACACGCTCGGCAAAACTCACCACGAGTGGGAGGCGCGATAACAACTCACCGATTTCCCTCCCTTTCGGCAGATCGTAAACGGGATTCACTCCATGAACGAACAACGCCCCGACCTTGCCTCCCCTTATTTCAGTCAGCAAGGTTTGCAGGGCGTTGTCGTTCGACTGATGCTGATACGACGGCGACTGCATGTCCAACGTTTTACCGTAATTGCCAAGCAGTTCGTTGATTGCATTTGTGAGGATTTGGCTCGCCACATCGTTTGAACCGCAAACGACGAGCGACGTTCCTCGCGCCGAGTTGAGCCTTCCCGCCAAATCATTCAAAAAAGAAAAATGGGGAAGTTTCGCAGATTGACTTTTCCCTTCAAGCAGAGCAAGAAGTGCTTCAAGCAAGGGAACTCTTTCGGATGGGGAAATCGCATAACGCTTGTCTGACCGGCCGCCAGTCAGAGAAAGCCGGGATTCGATCTGGACGTGGTATGAACACTTCGGCGGATTCCCTTCCAGTGTTCGGCCCGAACCATAGGCGGCGGTGAACTCCACGGGTGATATCCACGTCCCGAGGAAGTCCGCTTCAAGTCCAACAATAACCTCGGCCCGGTCAAACCGATAGTGCGGCAGGGCGCGGATACCATGCGTCCGTGCATGTGCCTCCAGAATTGCCGAACGTGAGATCGGGTCATATACAACGTGCTTCCCGTCTTTGAACGAAGAGAGGAATCTCTTCAACAGGGCAAGCGTCGTAGGACTCTTCATCGTTCCGCTGAGGAATCGGACGGATTTGTTGCCGGCCCTGACCTCCCTCAACCGCGCATGGATCGTTCGG
>MGUO01000230.1:4522-9324 GCA_001800015.1 Elusimicrobia bacterium RIFCSPHIGHO2_02_FULL_57_9 | reverse complement strand
GGGGATTTTTCTGCACGACCCGAAAGTTTTAGTTCTGGATGAACCTATGGTGGGTCTGGACCCAAAAAGCGCGCGTTTGGTCAAAGAGATTTTTTTGACGCTGTCTAAAAGAGGGACGACTATTTTCATGTGCACGCACGTGCTGGAAATAGCGGAAAAGCTCTGCGACCGCGTGGGCATCATGATTGAAGGCTCGTTGGTGGCTATGGGCAGCCTGGAAGAGCTTAGAGGCAAGGCCCAGCGCCCTGATTCGGATCTTGAGAACTTGTTCTTAAGCCTGACCGGCGGCCAGGAGTACTCGGCTCTGCTTAAGCATCTCTAGCTTGATGGGAGCGCGCTGATGCCATTGCTTCTGCGGCGCAAGCTCCTCTCATTACGCAACGCCCTGGCCGCCTATACCTCCTGGCAGTGGCTGCGCAACGGCGCTTTTTCCCTGGCCGGCTTCGGCCTTTTATTCGGGATATACCTTGGCTCCTGCCGTTTCATCGTTTTTCTAAATAGCGTGCCGGTTATCAGCTCTCTTCTGCTCTGGAAGCTCACGGCCATGATTTTGCTGACCACCTTCGGCATGGTCTTGATCTCGAGTTTGTTGACCTCTTTGACCACCCTGTACTATTCCTTTGACCTTAAGTTTTTGATGAACACCCCGTTAAGCGTGCGTTCCATTTTCATCGACAAGTCCTTGGAAAGCGTCTTCTTTGCGTCCTGGGCCATCGGCTTGGTGTTGGTGCCTTATGTGGCGGCGTTGGTGCGGGTTAACGGCTACGGCGCCGGCTTTTATATTTCCTTTCTTTGGCTCATAATCCCATTCCTGCTTCTGGCTTGCTCCTTTGGGATCGGTTTTACCCTGCTGCTGCTTTATTTTTTTCCATCCTCGCGGACCCGCGACGTCATCTGGGTGGCTTCAAGCTTTTCCTTGACCTTGGTTTACGGCATGCTGCGCTTTGCCCAGCCCGAAAAGCTGATCCGTCCTGACGCCATGGGCCTGATTGCCGAGTACCTTAATTACCTGCAGGCTCCCACGGCGCCTTATCTTCCTTCTTGGTGGCTGACCAAGGCATTATCGGCCCAGGTCGCGGGTCGTCCGGCGGTTTTTTGGCTCTATGCCGCCTTATTGTGGTGTTCTGCCATCGCGGTTTACGGCCTCCTGGTTTTTTTGTCGGGCCGCCTTTATTTCGAGGGCTATAGCGGCGCGCAGGAAGGAGGGCTGCGGCGGCGCATTTTGATTGTCCAGGATTTGCCTGAATTGAGATGGATCGGGAAAGTCATGGCGCCGCTCTTTTGGAAGGAACGCAAGACTTTCCTGCGCGATGTCAAGCATTGGTCGCAAATTCTCCTGGTGCTGGGCTTGGTTTTCGTTTACCTTTTCAGCATCAGGCGCTTGCCCTTAGACAGCGCCGAGCTAAGAAGCATGGTTTCCTTCCTCAATGTAGGAGCCGCGGGCTTTGTGATGGCGGCTTTGGGGCTGCGCTTTGCCTATCCTTCGATCAGCCTGGAAGGCCGCAGCTGGTGGGTGCTCTGTGCCGCCCCCATTGAGATTAAGACAGTGATGCGCCAAAAGCTGCTGTTTGCGGCCGTTCCCATGACCGCTATCGCGCTGACCTTGGGGGCCATGACCAATTATCTGCTTGAGGCGGACCGGTTTATCTCCGGGCTCTCGGTGGGCAGCCTGCTGATCATCGCCTGGGCCCTATGCGCCATGGCGATCGGCTTTGGGGCCCTGTTTCCGATGTTCGCGGTAGAAAATATCCACCAGATTGAATCCTCCCTGGGCGGCTTCGTTTACATGGCCGCTTCGCTCTTTTATATCGTGGCGACCATCGGCATTCTGGCCTGGCCTGTGCAGATGCATTTCCGCGAACATTTCGGCGATGCCGGGGCTTGGCATTGGGAGCTTGTGGTTTTCTGCGTCTTGCTTTGGCTGGTTCTTAACGCCGCGGCTTTTTTCATTCCTTGGCGCTTCGGCCGCGCGTCACTGGAAGCTTTTGAGGGGTAATTTGCATGAACAGAAAAAATAAGTTGCGCGCCGGCGCGGCAGTAATGTTGCTGGCCGCCTCGCCGGTTTTTTCCCTGGCGACTTCCGTCGCCAGGCCCCGGATAGCCGTTGTCATCGATGATTTCGGCCTTACTTATAAGAAGAACGTTCCCGACGATGAATGGATGAAAATCTCCTGGCCCGTCACCTTCGCCGTGATGCCGGAGTCTCCCCGCACCCGCCTGGCCGCCAAGCAGACCCTGGAACACAAACATGAGCTCATCATCCATTTCCCTTTCGAGCCGTTTTTAAAATTGAAACTTCCAGCCGACAAGGCCGATCCCGAGGATTTGAAAAAACTTGAGAATCTTTTAATTAAGACGCAAGATCAGATCCCCGGGGCCGTCGGATTTAACAATCATCAATCCTATCATGCGACCCGCAACCAGCCCCTGATGCGGTTCTTTATGAAAAAGATCAGGCCCCGGGGCGTGTACTTCTTGGACAGCAAGGTGTCCGGCAAGTCCGTGGCGTATAGCGAGGCCAGGAAGGCGGGGTTGGCCGCGGCGGAGAATTTCATTTTTCTGGAAGACAAAGGCCGTTACAATGACAAGGACTTTTGCGTGCGCATGATACGCCGCGCCGCCGATCGCGCCAAAAGAGAAGGAGAGGCCATCGCTATCGGCCATCATTATTATCGCGGCACCTACGATTGCCTTATGGAAGAGGTGCCGCGGCTGCAGTCCGAGGGCTTTGAATTTGTTTTTGCTTCGGCTTTGGCGCGCTAGAAGGCTTCTCGCTGGGAGCGGGTGAGTTCTCTCGCGGTTTCAATCGAGGCGCCCCCCCGAGGATTCGCTGTAAGTGTAGGAATAACTGATTTTGCCTTTTTCCTCCAAGCTGAAGCGCAAGCGATGCACGTCGGATCGGCCGGCATAAACCAGAACAAATTCGCGAAACTTCATAGGGGTTCGACTTCCTCCACCGCTATGTCAATCAAAAACTTTGCCGGCGGAGGGAGTCGAACCCACACGGTGCGAGGCACCGAGCGATTTTGAGTCGCTTGCGTCTGCCAGTTCCGCCACGCCGGCTTGTATTCTATTCTATCAGTTTTTCTATTACCGGGCGGAGATGATATTATATAGCGTCTGATCATCGCTATTCTGGCGTCTTGGGTGCTTCTGATGCTGGCGGGACTTTATCTCTGCCTGGCCGCCTCGCTCTATTATTTCCGGCTGGAGTCCTCGCGTTTGCATTTAAAGTTAAAGCCTGACGCCGTCATGATGACCTTGATCAAACCACTCCGCGGATTGGACGACGGCTTGCGGGAGAATTTTGAGGCTATCGCGGCCTCGGATCCCCGAAAGAGGCTGCAGGTCATTATCGCCATGGAAAGCGAGCAGGATCCGGCCTATGCGGTGGCGCGGGATTTCGTCTCGGCCCACGCGGACCGGGACATCGAGGTTTTTATCACGGGACCTAATCGAGGGCGAATGGGGAAAATTCATAATATGATCGAGGCCTTGCCCCGGGCCAAACACCCTTATGTGATTTTTTCTGACGCCGATATCGCCACCACCCCCGGCCTGGTGCGGGAAACCGGCCTTGCTTTCGCGCAGGGCTACGACGCCGTTTTTGGGCTGCCCTATCATTTGCCCACCCCGGGCATCGGCGGACTTTTCCTGCAAATCGCCTTGAACCACTCCGTCTCCATCAGCGCGGCCTTGAGCCAATATTTGGGCGGCCTTAAGTTCTGCGCCGGAGCCTGGATGGCTTACACCCAGGAAATTCTCAAGCGCGTCGGAGGGCTCGAGCCTTTTGCCCACGCCATCGCCGATGATTTGGCGATTAGCTCCGAGGTTGCGCGGGCCGGGGCCAGGAAATATTTGCTGCGGGAAATAGTGCCAGTGCGCGAGACTGGCCGTGGTATCCCCGAAGTCCTGGAGCACCTGGCCAAATGGGCGGCCATCATCCGCTGGTCTCTGCCGCCGCTTTATTTCGCCCTGCCCTTGCTTAATCTGGGGCTGATGTCCGCACTTCTTTGGTGGCTGTGCGAGCGCAGCGGAGAGCGGCTTTGGCTGGGGCGCGGGGGGCTTGCCGCGGCCCTGGTCTCCCGGCCCCTGGTAGGCGCCGTTCAAGATATTTTTGTGGGGCGCCGGCGCATGCCGTGGCTGCATTATACGGTCATGGCCTTCGTGGATTTAGGGAGTTTTGTGTTCTGGCTTTCCGGCTTTAGAGCCCGGATTTCCTGGAGGGGGATTCGCTACCGGCTTTATACAGGAGGCCGAGCCGAAGTTATATAATGTCGGCCATGCCAAAAACCATTCTTATCGTTGATGACGATCAGACCCTGGTCGTGCTGCTCAAGGAAGGGCTTCAGACGCTGGGCTATCAGGTCTGCGTCGCCTTAGACAGTTTGGACGGCATCTCCCAGGCGCGCCGGACCAAGCCGGACGTCGTTATTTTGGATTATTACATGCCCGGAGGCGGGGGGCCTAAAGTTTACGAGCATCTGCGCAGGGATTGTGGCACGGCGCGCATCCCCGTTATATTTTCCACCGGCGCGCCTATCGAGGAAATAAACCGCCGCTTGGGCGCCAACGCATCCGCCTATTTCCTTAAGAAACCCCTGGCCTTAAACCAGATCGTCACTCTGCTCAATTCCTTGCCTGGGCTGGGAACTCCGATCGAGCCTATGGGACCTGGCAAAATTCCCAAGCGGCGCCAAGGCTTGGCCGCGGGAGCGGCCAGGTATCACGAGTTCGATGTGCGCGTGACCTACGGCGACACCGATAAAATGGGCATCATCTATTACTCCAATTATTTCAGG
>MGUO01000230.1:3596-4484 GCA_001800015.1 Elusimicrobia bacterium RIFCSPHIGHO2_02_FULL_57_9 | reverse complement strand
CTGGCCCCCAGCCGTTACGACGATTTATTGACCGTGCGCACCTGGATTTCTTCCCTGGGCAAGGCCAGCATTTCTTTTGAAAACGAGATTTACGATCAGGACCTGGGCGGACGAAAGGTGGCGCGCGGATTTTCCCGCCACGCCGTGGTCAATGATTTATTCAGGAATGTGCGAGTGCCCGATGATATGCGCGCATTATTAAAACCGTATATCGGGACGATGCCCGATTAGCTTTCGCCGGAGGCGGTCCACGAGGCGGCCAATCATCCGAAATGTCGTTTTCGTATGTTGTACCGTTTTGGTACATCAAAGAAAATCTCATTTTTGAACAGCGGGATCTTTTCGTGCCGTGCTCTATGTAGAGCACGGCACGAGATTTTTGACTCGCGGTACTTGTATTTTTACCAAAAAGGGGCTAAATATATGGCGGATGAATGCGTCTCAGTCTAGCGGCGGCTCCAGCGCTTCCAAGCTTCAGACGGAGTTCAACGCGCTTTTGGTCAAGTATCAACAGCCCGCGGTTAAGGGCGGCGGTTTTTTTGGGGGACAGCAAGCGCCGCAGCTTCCACAGATTGAACCCCTTGCCATCGACACCCTAAAGCTCATCCTTGAAGAGGCGGTGCGCATGCAGGCCTCGGATGTTCACGTTGAGCCCCTGGAGCAATTTTTGCGGGTAAGATTCAGGCTCGATGGTCTTTTGATGGAATTACTTAGAATTCCCCGGGCCCTGGACATGCGCCTGGTGTCTCTTTTGCGGGTTAACTGCGGCCTGGATCCCGAACAGGGAATCGCCACCGGCAAACCCCAGGATGGGCGCATGGCCGTGACCGTGGATGGAGAAGAGGCGGATTTAAGGCTTTCCACGTTCCCCACGGCTTGCGGCGATAA
>MGUO01000230.1:0-3582 GCA_001800015.1 Elusimicrobia bacterium RIFCSPHIGHO2_02_FULL_57_9 | reverse complement strand
GGCTTGCGGCGATAAGGCCGTCCTGCGCGTCATCCCCCGCCACAAGGCCATTCCCAAGCTCGAGGAGTTGGGGCTGCGGCCGGCGGTTTTAGACGCTCTGCGCCATATCATCGCGCGTCCGCAGGGAATGATCCTGGTCAGCGGCCCATCGGGATGCGGCAAGTCCACCACTCTTTATACCATGCTTCAGACGCTTAATCAGGCCACGCGCAATATCGTCACGTTGGAAGATCCTATCGAGCTTAAAATCGAGGGCATTACCCAGGGCGCGGTGCAATCGCGGATAGGGTTTACTTTCTCGGAAGGCTTGCGCTCCATACTGCGCCAGGACCCCAATGTCATTATGGTGGGGGAAATCCGGGATCGCGAAACCTCCGAAATCGCCATGAGCGCGGCTTTAACCGGCCATCTGCTTTTTACCACCCTTCATACCAACAGCGCCTTGGGGGCGGTGGCCCGGCTTCTGGATATGGGCCTGGAGCCCTTTTTGATCTCCTCGGCCCTGACCTCGGTCATCGCCCAGCGTTTGGCCCGGCGTTTGTGCACGCAATGCCGCGAGCCCGCCGCGGCCCAGTCCCAGGCTTTGGCCTTGGCCGAGAAAGTAGCCCAGCGTTCGGGGTTTTCAATTCCCCAGAATTTCTTTAAAACTCTTTATCGCGCCAAGGGCTGTTCGGCTTGCCGGCAGACCGGCTTCAACGGACGGATACTGCTTTTTGAGTTGGTGCAGTTGTCCGCCGCGCTGCGCCAGGGAATCCTGCGCAAGGCTTCCATCGATGAAATGCGCCGGACGGCGGCTGCCGAAGGCATGGAGACGATTATTATGGATGGTTTGCACAAGGTCGCCGCGGGATTGACCACCGTCGAGGAAGTGATCCGGGTCGCCGGCGTTGAGGATTAAGTATACGGGACGACGGCCTCGTCTATGATCTGCGGCGCGACGAGCCTACCTGCGCTCGAATACCAGGACCACATCGCTTGAAACAGCGCCTTGATAACGCAGGCGGCCGGAACCGCGAAGATAAGTCCGATGAACCCGAACAGCTCCCCGCCCAGCATGAAGGTGAACAGCAGGACGAGGGGATGCAGCTTGAAGGAAAATCTGGCGACGAAGGGCTGAAGGAAGGCCTCATCGGCCAGGCGGATGAGCAGAAATAATAGCACCACCTTAAGGCCCGCCGTAACGCTCCCGAATTGAAAGGCGGCGATGAGTCCGCCTATCGAAGCCCCGGCGACGGCTCCCAGGTACGGCACGAAGCTGCTTATCCCCGAAATAAGGGCGATCATCAGCGCCTGATCAACTCCCAAAATCAAAAGACCCAGATAGGACGCGCCCGCGATGGCGACGGCGATCACCACCAAGCCGCGCAAGTAATTTCCCAGAGAAGCGTCTATTTCAGAGATCAAATGCAAAATCTGTTCCACATAGCGGCTGGGACAGGCCTGGATCAGCCGGTCGATGGGGCGGGGCCCTTCCACCAGCAAAAAGAAAGAGATGAAGGGAATCAAGAAGAACATGGATAAAAGCGGAAGGATTCCCAGCAGATAGCCTGGGATGTTTTGCGCCTGCTCAAATAAACGGGCGGCGGAGGCGTTGGCGTCCCAACGGCTCAAAATCACGGCGCCGCCGGGCCAATAACCGGCCAATTTGGCCTGCCAATTCAAGGGAAGACGCCGGGCTTGTTCGAGGGCGGCGGGCAGGCGTTCTTCAAGTCCCGCAAGCTCTTCAGCCGCGATGCGCAGCAGGCTGCCGGCAAGCAAGACCGCGGCTAGGCCGGCGCAGAGATAAAAGGCCGTAACCGTGACTTCGCGGCGCAGGCCACGAGCCTCGAAATTGGCGATCACCGGGTTAAGGATATAGGCCAGGGCGAAGCTTAGGGTGAAAGGGACGAAGATGTGGGCCATTTTTAACCGTCTTTAAGAGCGGCTTCGGGCAGCTTGCGCAAGCGCGCCGAGAGCAGTTGGGCCAAATGGGACATGATGCTGGCCGCGATGCGCGGATGATAATGCAGCAGAACGTCGAGCTTGGAGCGGTAAAGAAGATAGACCTGGGAGCGCTCGGCCGCCGCGGCCGAAGCGTTGCGGGGCAGCTGCTCAAGCAGCGCCATTTCACCGAAAAATCCGCCGGGTTCGACGGTGAAGAGTGGGCGGGTTTTCCCTGAGGCGTCGCGGCGGGAAAGCTCGACTTTCCCCGATTCCAAAATGAACAAGGCTCGTCCGATATCCCCTTCGAGGAAGAGCGTCTCGCCCGCGTGATAGGTACGGGAATGCAAGGTTTGAGCCAGCTGGCCCAGTTCCCGATCCCTTAAATCCTTGAACAGCGACAGGGACTTAAGAAACGTCTTTTTACGCTGAAGTTGGGTGTCGAATAAGAGCTTCTTGAGAAGTTTAAGCAAACTGGCCTCTAGTGCTAATCCCTTCGGCGCCCTCTTAAAAATCCGCCGGCAACAGAAACCGCGCCTTGCAGCGCGCGCATCCAGGCGTTCGAGCTGAATCTGACGATCTTTTCCTCAAGGCGGTAAGCCACTATTTCCACGGCCTTGCTTGCCGAGCGTACGCGCAAAAAGGCCAGAAGCAGGGCGACGATCAGTATGGCCAATTCCAGCGTGATCAGCCCCAGGCAGACCGCGATGAATGTCGTCATGGGACTCAATATAACAGAATCCCCCATGGGTGTCAATCGCCGGGGCAAAATGATAATATTTCAACATGAACTTCGACCTAGAGCCCCGCCATATCGAGCTTCAGCGCCGCATGCGCCGTTTCTGCGAAACCGAGATCATTCCCCACGCCCAGGGCAATGACCTGAAAGAGACTTTCCATTGGGATTTGGTCCCGGCCCTGCGTAAAATGGGGCTGTTCGGCATTCCTTTTCCCAAGAAGTATGGCGGCCAAGCGCTGGACGCGGTCTCGCTCTGCCTGATCCTGGAAGAATTGGGCCGCTGCGACGCGGGCGTGGCCTTGACCATCGAATCGCATAACGGCCTGTGCACCAACCATATTTTCATGAACGGCAACGAGGAGCAGCGGGAAAAATACCTGCCGCGCTTGACCTGCGGGCAAGCCCTGGGTGCCTGGGCGTTGACCGAGCCCCAAGCAGGCTCGGATGCCGCATCGCTTAAAACCCGCGCTGTTTTTGACGGGCAATATTGGACGCTCAACGGCTCGAAAACCTTTACCACCCAAGGGTCGGTGGCCGGCGTTTACGTGGTGTTCGCCCAAAGCTCCGATACGGCCTCGGGCGGGCGGGGGTTGACGGCCTTTGTCATGGAAAAGGGCACGCCCGGCCTTTCCATCGGCAAGATCGAGAAGAAAATGGGCATCCGCTGCTCGGACACGGCCCAATTGCATCTGCACGACGTCAAGCTGACCTCGGACCACGTGGTGGGAAAGGTGGGCCGGGCTTTTCGCGACGCCATGCGCATCTTGGACGGCGGACGGGTGGCGATTTCGGGTATTTCCGTGGGCATCGCGCGCGGGGCTTTGGAGGAGGGCCTCAAATGGGTCAAGCCCCGGCAGAAAGAATACGGCATACGCCCCGATTCGGCGGGCCTGACCGCCGCGCAAAAAACATTGGCTCAAATC
>MGUO01000229.1:4997-6042 GCA_001800015.1 Elusimicrobia bacterium RIFCSPHIGHO2_02_FULL_57_9 | reverse complement strand
GAAGGAATTTATCCGCCTGTTCTCTCGCTTCGGCTAGGCCCGCCGGCTCTGTTTGGGAGAAATCCGTGGCTTTGCCGCTGCGCTGGGCTTGTTCGATACGATCGGTATCGATGAGAAACCAGGCCCGGCAGTAACCTTGCGTGTCGAGTTTCAGGGGGCCGTTGGGAAATAACCAACGAGCAGGATTATTCGTGGGAATTTCTCTGGCCAAGGGAGCCAGATCCGCGTCATTGGCCCCATAGCCATGGAAAAAGACAATGACCGGCGCATTGGGTTCCGCCCCGAATTCGATGACATCCAATCCGCCGTAATGCCGCCGCTGAGGATTTGCCTTTTTTCCCAATGTCACGGACTTATTATATAATGAATCATGACCTCTCAAGAACTAGCCCTGATCGATCAACTGCTGGAAAACAAGGATTACGCGGGCTTGGAGCAGCTTATGACGGACGCGGGCCTTGTTGAACTGGCCCAGGCCTGGCCGCGATTCAAGCCTCTGGACAAGCTGATTCTCTTCAAGCTTTTAGACGCCGCACGCGCCATGGAATTTTATGGACTCCTGCCCTTCAAGGAAAAATATTACCTGCTTTGCGGTTTCCCCCTTAACAGCATCGCTCCCGTGTTGGAAAACCTCGACGCCGCCGGGCGCCGCCGTTTTGTCCAGCTTCCGCGGGAATTCTACGACAGGATGTTTCGCCAGTTGGTCTCGGATCGCCTTGAGATGACCGTTTCCGTGGGTCCCAATTAGTGATTATCAACGCCTCGGGCATCGTGCTTTCGCGCCGGGATTTTCGGGAGGCCGACAGCCTCGCGGTTCTTTACACGGACAGTCTGGGCAAGATAACGGCGCGCTTCGTGGGTGTGAAAAAACCGGGGCGCAAGTTAAAAGCGCTTTGCGAGCCTCTTGTTTGGGGCGAATACCGCCTTTACCTCAGTGCGTGCACCGATATGGCCAAGGCCATCGGAGGCCGCATCATCTCCAGTTTTCCCGCTGTCCGGCAGGATTTCAACCGAATTGTCGAGGCCGTCAGCTTCTGCGAGTTGA
>MGUO01000229.1:0-4921 GCA_001800015.1 Elusimicrobia bacterium RIFCSPHIGHO2_02_FULL_57_9 | reverse complement strand
CGGGTTTCGGCCTTGGCGAAATGGTTTTTTCGGATCAGGAACAGCCGGTATGGCAAGCCTTGCATGAGACGGATTTTGATAACTTGGACAAGGTGCCTTGGCGCCGGGACATGGCCGAAAAATTTCGCGCTATTCTTGACGGCCATGTGGAAGCTCAAAGCGGCCGGGCGTTGAAATCCCGCGAGTTCACCAAGAGCTTATGCTGACCTTTCAAGAGCTTATTCTCGAACTGCAGAGGTTTTGGGCGCACCAAGGCTGCCTTTTGATTCAGCCCTATGATTTGGAAAAAGGCGCCGGCACTTTTAACCCGGCCACTTTTTTCGGGGCCTTGGCAACAGCGCCCACCGCCGTGGCCTATCCCGAGTCCTGCCGCCGCCCCGGCGATGGCCGCTACGGCCAAAATCCCAATCGGCTCGGCAAATACTATCAGTTCCAAGTTTTAATCAAGCCGGTTCCCGCCAAAATCATCGATATTTATTTGCGTTCGCTCAAGGCCTTGGGCTTGGATCTAAAAAAACACGATTTGCGCTGGATCGAGGATGATTGGCAGTCCCCCACCCTGGGCGCCTCTGGCGTGGGCTGGGAGGTCTGGCTTGACGGCATGGAGATCACGCAATTCACCTATTTCCAGCAGATGGGCTCGATTGCGCTTTCCCCCATCAGCGTGGAAATCACCTATGGGCTTGAGCGCATTGCTCTTTACCTGCAGAAAAAAGACGATGTTTTCGATTTGGATTTCAACGAGCGCTTCACCTACGGCGATCTGCATCGCAGCCAGGAAAACCAGTTCTCGCGCTATTATTTCGAGCAAGCCGATGTGGCCATGCTGCGCCGGCATTTCGAGGATTATGAAAAAGAGGCGACTTGCCTGGTTAAGGCCGGCATGCCCCTGCCGGCTTATGATTGCGTGATGAAGGTTTCCCACCTATTTAACGTCCTCGACGCCCGCGGGGCGCTTTCGGTAACCGAGCGGGCTCAATATATCGGACGGGTGCGCCATATCGCCCGGCAGGTGATCAATCTCTACCTGGAACAAAGCCCTTGCGCGCAAGCGCCCATTCATGCCTAAAGATTTTATTCTTGAAATCGGTACCGAGCCCCTGCCCGCGCGTTTCGTCAAACCCGCCTTGGAGCAGCTGCTGCGCAAAACTGAGGGCGCTTGCGCGGAGAATCGTCTTAAGCATAAAAGCGGCAAATATTGCGGAACTCTGCGGCGCCTGGCCGTGATTTTGGAAGGAGTCGATGAGAAGTCCGAAGCCTTAAGCCAGGAAGTGCAAGGCCCGAGCGCGCGCTTGCTTAAGGATGAGACAGGGGCTTTCACCCCCCAAGCCGCGGGGTTTGCTAAAAAATACGGCATTAAGCCGCAAACCCTGGAAACGGTGAGCACGCCCAAGGGCGAGTTTCTTCTGGCAAAAGTCGATATCCCCGGCGAGCCCGCCATCGCTATTTTCTCTCGGATTCTGCCTGCGATCATTGCGTCTTTGGAATTTCCCAAGTCCATGGAATGGGAGGAGTCTCGGCTGCGCTTCGGCCGGCCCATCCGCACCTTGACCGCGCTATACGGCAAACGGGTGGTCCCATTTAAGCTGGCCGGCGTTAAAAGCGGGCGCTTGGTGCAGGGACTTGAGGTTTATGGGGGAAAGCCGGCCGCTTTGACCGAGCCCGGCCGCTATCGGCTAGTTCTTAAAAACTTGCTGGTGATCGTCGATAGTGAGGAACGCCGCGCGATCCTGACCCAGGAATTGCAAAAAACGGCCAAACAGTTGGGCGCCCAATTGGATGCGGACGCCGATTTGATCGAGGAAACGGTTTACATGACCGAGCATCCCGTGCCCGTGGCCGGCGCTTTCCGCAAGGAGTTTTTAGAGTTGCCCGCGCCGTTATTGTCCTTGGTGCTTAAGAAACAGCTTAAATTTTTCCCCGTTCGTGAGGGCGCAGCCCTCACGAACTCTTTTATCGGCGTGCGCGACGGGATTTCCGAGGGCCAAAAACTGGTGCGCGAGGGCTATGAGCGGGTGCTGGAAGCCCGCCTGCGCGACGCGGCCTTTTTCATCACGCGCGACATGGCCGCTCGGCTGGAAGACAAGCTTCCGCTGCTTGAGCGGGTGACTTACCAAAAGGATCTCGGCAGCATGGCGCAGAAGGCCGAGAGAGTCGGGAGGATTTCCTCCTGGCTCTGCGAATCCATCCGCCAGCAGCGTCCGGTTAAGGAAGACGTGGCGGCCTTGGTGTCCCGCCTGTGCTACGCGGATTTGGTTACCGAGGTGGTCAAGGAATTCCCCGAACTGCAGGGGGCGATGGGCGGCTGTTATGCGCGCCATGATGGTTGCGATGAACGCGTAGCCCTGGGCCTTGAGCAATTTTATTATCCGGTCGCTGCGCGCACGCCTATCGCCGCCACCGATGAAGGAGCCTTAGTTTCCCTGGCGGGGAAAATAGACAGCTTGGCGGGAAGCTTTGCCGTTGGGGTCGCGCCCACGGCAAGCGCCGATCCTTTCGGTCTGCGCCGCCAAGCCCTGGGGGCGTTGCGCATTTTGCTGGAAAAGCAATTGCCCATTGACCTGGACGAGGCCTTTGTCCAAGCCCTGTCCCTGCAGCCCGTCGGCCTGGATCAAAGCCAAAAGAGCAAAATTTTGCGGCAGTTGGGCGAATTTGTCTGGGCGCGGGCCGCGGCCTTTTTCGAGGAAATGGGCCATAAAAGCGATGAGATACGTTCGGTACGCCTAGACGGCCTTAAGAATTTGCCGCGGACTTTCCGCCGACTGGCCGCGGTTCATGTCGTGCGTCGGGATCCCGATTTTGAGCCTTTGGCCGCGGCCTTTAAGCGCGCCGCCAATATTCTGAGGCAAGCCCAGTTTCAACAGGAAAACGGCGGCGGCTCTGAGCGCGCCAAGCTTCAAGACTCCGCGGAGCTTGCTTTCTATGATGCTTTGACTTCCATCGAAGGGCAAGTCCGGGAAAACGTCTACCATGACGGCTTCGAGGCGGGTTTGAAGTCCTTGGTATCCATCAAACCCCATCTAGACCAGTTTTTCGACAAGGTCATGGTGATGGCCGAAGATCCGGAACTCAGGCGCCAGCGCTTAAGCTTGCTGGCCAGGCTGGTCGGCCTGTTTAAATCCGTTGCGGATATTTCAGAGCTGCAAGGCCGTTCTTAAGGCTAAGCGAATCTTTACCAGATATTTACCATTTCCCCGTCTTGACGGCCCGTATTGTCGGCTCAATAATATAGGCATATATGAGATCCCGACGATGGATCCTCGTATTGATAGCCCTTATCATTGGTCTAGTTTTGCCCCCCCAGCCATCCAGCGGGCACAGCGGCAAGAACGAAGGTTATAAAAAACTTAAGATAGGGTCCGGCTCCAAGAAAAAGTCCGGTTCCGCGATCAAGTCCGGCTTTCGTTTGGATGACAAGGATGAGGCCGAGCCGGCTGCGGTTTCCGCAAATACGAAGCCGCCGAATCATCCCCCGCCTGCGTGGCCTGCCTTATTTTATCCCGCCATTAGGCCCGCTCCGGAGGTGAAGGGGAAGGCCGTCGGCACCGCGGCGCGAGGAGCAGCGCGCGCAAAGCCGCTTGACCTCTCGGCCTTCGCGCTTGCGCCTCAAGAGGATTTAAGCCATCCCTTGGCCGCCCCAGACCTCGAGCCGGCCCCGAAACCGGACTTAAAAGCGATCGAACTTGTTAAAGCCGCCCGGGAGCAATTGAATGTCGGCGATTTTACTCGGGCTATTGGGACGTCTGGCAGGATTATCGAATCGGTAAAAAACACCGCTGAATCTAAAGCGGTTTTGGCGGACGCTCACGCGGTGCGCGCAGAGGCCTATAATCGGGCCGGTAAGCACGCGCAAGCCGCGGTGGATTTAAAGCGCGCGCTTTATTTTGGGCTTAGAAATTCAGCCGTTCATGAGAATTTAGCCTGGGCCCTCTTGAAAGTTAAAAAATACGGCGAATCGGAAAAAATAGCCAGCGCAGGTCTGGAGATAAGCTCGGATGATCAGCACCGGGCCCGGCTGCTGGCGCTGCGCGCCTTTTCCCACGAGGTCCGGGGCAATAATCCAAAGGCGTTGGCCGATATCGAGGCGGCGGCCTTGCATGATCCACGCTACCTGGATATGGCCAGGGCGGCCAGGTCAGGCCAACGCCTTTATGATCCCGACGGGCAGAACTCCTCTTATTTGGTCGATGTTATCCTGTTCGCCAAGGGCCCAAACCGGGGCCGCTCCGGCGCGACCGCGGTATTTTCGTTGCTGGCGGCGGGTTTGGGAGGTTTTTTTCTACGCCGTCGGATCCCAAAACCCCGAGGCAATATCCAATTGATGCCGCAATCCAACGGCCTGCTGGCCGGCAAATATCAGTTGGGCCGCGTCATCGGCAAGGGCGGGATGGGCGAGGTGCGCGAGGCTCTCGATGTTTCGCTTGGGCGGCGGGTCGCCGTCAAGAAGCTTTCCAGTAAGCAGTCGGAGTGCGCTTCAGGCATGCGCGAGGATTTAATCAAGGAGGCTCGCATCGTCGCTTCGATTCATCACCCCGCCATCGTCGATATTTATGAAATCGTGACGCAGGATTCGGATGTCTTCCTTGTCTTTGAGCTTGTCTCAGGAAAGACCTTGCATCAGATTCTGGCTGAAAACGGGAGGTTGGGTTTGGACCGCTGCCGTGCGATACTTCGGCCGCTTTGCGAAGCCCTCGAATTCGCGCACAGCAGGAATCTGCTCCATCGCGACATCAAGCCGGCCAATATCATGGTGACCGAACAAGGTTACTTAAAGCTTATGGATTTTGGAATCGCGCGGAGCATCGTTGACCGGCCCGTGATGGTGGCCTCATGCGCGCGCGCCTCGGCGCCGCTCCAATTCAATCACGCCACTACGGCCGCGGGAACTAAAAGCTACATGTCTCCCGAGGCGGAGGAAGGC
>MGUO01000228.1:4956-7031 GCA_001800015.1 Elusimicrobia bacterium RIFCSPHIGHO2_02_FULL_57_9 | reverse complement strand
GGACGGGGAAATACAAGGAGCATCTGCTCAAGGAGGCGGCCGACCCTCAAATGACCGCGCTCTCCCGCCGACCCGGCTTCAAGCCAAGCGATGAGGAACTGGGAAATTTCCTGATCACGGGACAAGCCGCGGCGGGTTTTTTGGGAGCCGCCCATGACGCCGCGGCGCGCGCGGCCGAGTCTAAGACCTACATGGGGGAAACCGGCCACTTAGCCGCGGCCACGGGCATCTACGCGGCTGATTTCATCATGCAATCCATGGGCTTCCACGGCATGGCTGGTTTCGCCGCCGGTTCAGGACGTTTGGCGCAAGCCGCCAATGCCCCGCGCTTGGTCAAGGCCGCCGACGCGGGAGTTCGGCTTTCTCAACGCGCCCAAGGCACCTATTTTCAGGCCATCATGGCCCAGCAATCCCTGGAACTGGGAAAAGCGCTCTCGCATGATGAAAGAGAGGCGATCATGGCTTCCTTGTCTCAATTGGCCGCATTGGGAAGAATGCCCGGCGGAAATAAAGAGCGCGAGCGCCGGGCCAGTCCGCTGGAATTCAGAGCCAAGTCCGCCGCCCGTGAATTGGCGCTAACCAGCCCGCTGGTCGGAATTGTCGCTTCCGCCCAAAAGGCCGCTTCCGGGCTTTCGCAGCGGCTGCGGGAGCGCCGGGACTCCGCGAAGCAACCCGTGCGCGCGGAGGCGGAAACCGGCCCCCTCAACCCGAAGAGCGGGGGAAAAGCCTTGCGCGCCATTGCAGGCTTAAGAAACGAAAAAGCCGGCGAGAAATCGCTCTTTGACCGGCGTTCGGACAAGGATATCCTGGCGGAATTGGAGCGCCATCTGCGCGACGGCGAGATCGCCGAGGGAACCTTCTATCGGGCCATGGACCCGGGCGAATACGCCCAATGGATGAAGTCGCCTGGAGGTTTGCCCCGGGGCGCTTTATACCGATTCGCCGGGCCGGAGAATATCGTGACGCGCGAATACGGGAAGCCCGGCCTGGTCCTTGTAAAAATCCAGGGCCGAGCCGTTCCCTATCGAAAAGGCGCCAAGGAAGGCGAGGTGCTGGTTTACGAAGCGGAAAACGCCGAGATCGTGCGTGAATTCAAGGAGCCGGCCGTTTACGAACTCGCGGACCCGGCCGTCTCGCATTAATATCAGGTCGCAAACAGACGGTCCCCAGCGTCGCCCAGCCCGGGCACGATAAATCCCGATTTGTTGAGCTGCGCGTCGACGGCCGCGGTATAGATGGGAACGTCCGGGTAGGTTTGCTCAACGCGACATACGCCGGCCTTGGCGCAGAGCAAAGTCATCAGGGCAATCTGCCTGGCCCCGTCCGTCTTTAAGATGCGTATGGCCTCTATCGAGGAGCCGCCGGTGGCCAGCATCGGATCGCAAAGAACAACGAAGCAATCCGAGATGTCCTTAGGCAAACGCACGTAGTAACGGATGGGATTAAGGGTTTGCTCATTGCGATAAAGCCCGATATGCCCGATGCTGGATTTAGGGACGACGGTCAGAACGCCTTGGAGCATTCCCAAACCCGCGCGCAGAACCGCCACGCAGGCGATGGGTTGGGCCAGGTACTGCGCCGAAGCGCTGCGCAAGGGCGTCTGCACCATGCTTTTGCGCGTGCGCAGGCCGCGCATGACCTCGTAGGCCATAAGCGCGCTGACCTCGCTCAGAAGCAGACGAAAATCATCCGGCCTGGTGTGCTTGTCGCGTAAACAGGCCAACTTGTCTTGTATCAACGGATGATCGCAGACGGTTAATCGCGGCGCCATGGTTTCTCTCCTAAGACCTCGTCCCGATTCCAAAATATAAGATCGGGACGCACCTCCCTTTGATAATTTGATAGGAAGAGGTACGGAATCAACCCCCTGCGGGGGCGGCGAACAGCCCGCCATTGCCTCGCTTATGCTCGGTCATAGTTCACCTCAAAACTCCTCTGATAATGGGCCGCGCGCTCGGCGCCTTGGCGTCGACTCGCAGAGCTTTTAAGAAATGGACGCAAGCAGGCTCCAAGCGCCGCGGATCCGAGCCGTAGAGGCGGGCCACGCATTCGCCTTTCTTAACCCTGTCGCCGAG
>MGUO01000228.1:0-4922 GCA_001800015.1 Elusimicrobia bacterium RIFCSPHIGHO2_02_FULL_57_9 | reverse complement strand
CAGCATGCGCTTGAAGCGGGCCAAGGCCCGGCCGTCGCGTATCAAGGCTTCCAGTTTTAGCGCGCCCTCATCCGGACTTTTCGCCTTTCCGCCCAAATGCAGCATCTCGCCGCCCAGGGCGAGCAAACATTCCACATAATCTCCGGCGGTTCGGTCGCCTTGCAGGACTTCTATGGCCTGCCGGATTTCCAAGGCATTGCCTACCGCCCGTCCCAAAGGCTGGTCCATCGAGGTCAAAAGCGCCACGGCTTTGATCCCAAGCAAGCGCGCTGTTTTAACCAGACGGCGGCCCAAAATCCTGGCTTGTGCCGGATCCGAGAAAATCGCGCCGGAACCGGTTTTAACGTCGAGAACCAAGGCGTCCAAGTCCTCCGCCAATTTTTTGGATAGAATGCTGGAAACGACCAAGGGCAGAGACTCCACCGTCGAGGTCGCGTCCCTTAAATGATAGAGTCTGCGGTCCGCGGGAGACAATGTCTCGCTCTGCCCGAACATGCAAACCCCGATTTCAGACAGCTGCCGGCGTATCTCGGGAAAACCCAGGCGCACCTTCATCCCTGGAATCGATTCAAGCTTATCCAAGGTGCCGCCCGTATGTCCCAGCCCGCGGCCCGACATCATCGGAACCGCAAGGCCGGCGGAGGCGACCAGCGGGGCCAAAACCAAGGAGATGCCGTCTCCCACGCCGCCGGTGGAATGCTTGTCCACCCTCGCCGCCGAAAGCCCCTTGAGCTCAAGGGTTTCCCCGGATCCGGCCATGGCGCGAGTCAAAACCACGGTCTCTTCTTCGCTCATGCCGCGCCAGCAAACAGCCATAAGCCACGCCGAGAGCTGATAATCCGCGATCGTGCCCGCGGCCGCGCCCCGCGCCACGAACCGGATTTCATCCGGCGTATGGCAGCCTCCCTCGCGCTTCTTGGCGATGAGATCGACCATCCTGAAAGAGGAAGTTTCTGCGGCGGAATCCAACGCGGCGAGGCCCATTAGATCCTGGAAATGAGATCCGAGAGGACTAGGCGCAGATTGGTCGATACCTTATCTCCCAGAGCTAAGACGCCGGCATGGTTTAAGGCGGCTCCTTTCATCCCGCTGGCCATATTCGAGGCCCAAGTCAAAACCAGGGTGCGCAGCCCCATTTGACGGGCCACGATCACCTCGGGCACCACGGACATGCCCACCACATCGCCGCCCAGAACGCGGAAAGCCCTTATCTCGGCCTGGGTTTCGTAAGACGGCCCGCCTACGGCGACGTAAACGCCCTGGTGTGCCGGAATTTTCCTTTTCCGGCAGATTTTAACGGCCAGCCTGCGCAAAGCGGGGTCGTAAGCGCCGGTTAAATCCGGGAACATATCGCCGAATTCTTCCTCGTGGAAGGCGCGCAGGGGATTGCGTCCCATGAGATTGATATGATCGGTGATCACCGTCAAATGCCCCGGCTTGATTTTCTCACGCATCGAGCCCACCGCCGCGGTAATGATCAAGCTCTTAAGCCCAAGATATTCCAAAACCCGCACGGGCAAGGCTATGGATTCCATGGAATGACCCTCGTAGTAATGGAATCTGCCTTGCATGACCGCCACGCGGGTAGTCCCCAAACGGCCGAGGATCAGCTTGCCCGCATGGCCGGCGACGGTGGCGCGGGGAAAACCGGGAATCCGCGAATAGGGAATAACGACTGAGCCGGCCAAAGGGGGAACGCAGCGAGCCAAGCCGCTGCCCAGAATAACGCCCACTTGGGGAGCCGCCCCGCAAACGCGGGAACGGATATAGTCGCGGGCTTTGCGTATGCTGCCGACGTAGGTTTTGATCTCCATGGCGCCGCTGTGGGCGTCATTCTAGCAAATTGTTTGCGCGAGAAGGCCGGTTTATATAAAATAGTCACGATGCCAGCGGCCATTCCCGAAACAGCCGGCGAGCTCAAAGCCCGGATCAAGGACATGCGCGTGGATATCATCCGCATGATTTCGGCGGCCGGCAGCGGGCATCCGGGCGGCTCCTTGTCCGTCATCGACATCCTTGCGGTTCTCTACTCTCAATTTTTGCGCCACGATCCCAAGCGTCCGGATTGGCCAGATCGCGACCGGGTCGTGCTTTCCAAAGGACACGGCTGTCCCGCTCTTTACACGGTGATGGCCTACACGGGTTATTTCCCGAAAGAACAGCTCATGACCCTAAGGCAACTGGGCAGCCCCTTGCAGGGCCATCCCGACCGGCTGCGCCTGCCGGGCATCGAAGCCTCCACGGGATCCTTGGGCCAAGGCCTGTCCATGGCCGTCGGCATGGCCTTGGCCGGGAAAATGGACAAAAAAGATTATCGGACCTACGCCGTTTTAGGAGACGGGGAACTTCAGGAAGGCCAGTGCTGGGAAGCGATTATGTGCGCTCCCAAATTCAAGCTTGATCACCTGACGGTGATCGTGGATCGCAATAATGGGCAGATAGACGGGCATGTCCACGAGGTGATGGATATCGAGCCGCTTAAAGACAAATTTGAAAGTTTTCGCTGGGAAGCGCAGGTGATCGACGGCCACGATCTGGGGCAAATCGCCGCAGCCTTGGATAAGGCGCGCAAGACTCAAGGCAAACCGCAAGCCATTATCGCCGACACTATTAAAGGCAAAGGCGTTTCGTTCATGGAGGACAACATCAACTGGCATGGCGCGGCTCCTAAAAAAGAGCAAGCCGATAAAGCCGCCGCGGAGATCCAAGGCCCATGACGGCGTCGGCAAAAGGTTCCTCCAGCCGACGCGCGCCGGTGCCTGAGCGCGGGAGCGCTCAGGCGACGAGAGAGGCTTTCGGCGAGGCCTTGCTGGAATTGGCCCCCGAGCATCCCGAAATCGTGGTCTTGGACGCCGATCTTTCAAAATCCACCATGACCCAGGGCTTCGCCAAAAAATATCCCTCGCGTCACTTTGAGATGGGGATCGCCGAACAGAACATGATCGGCGTGGGCTCGGGACTGGCCCTTTGCGGCAAGATTCCCTTTGTCACCAGCTTTGCCTGCTTCCTAGCTGGACGCCTTGAGACCATACGGGTTTGCGCCGCCTACAACCGCACCAACTTAAAAATGGTCGGCACCCATGCAGGCGTGGGCATCGGCGAGGACGGCGCCTCGCAAATGGGGCTTGAGGATATCGGGGCCATGCGCTGCCTGCCTCATGTCGCGGTGCTTCAACCTTGCGACGGCGAAGAGACCCGCCAGGCGGTCAAATGGATGGTTCGCCACATAGGCCCGGTTTACTTAAGGCTCACCCGCCAGAAAATGCCTTCTTTCCACGGCCCCGATTACCGTTTTGAGTTCGGCAAATGCGATGTGCTCTGGGAGCCGCAGCGGCAGCCCAAGCACTACCAGGCCACTATTTTCGCCTCGGGCGGCGCGGTGCCCAACGCCGTGGCCGCGGCCCGGGATTTGCTGCCCCGCGGGTTTTCAGTCCGCGTGGTCAACGCCTGCACGCTCAAACCCTTCGATGACGAGGCGGTGGCGCGCGCCGCTTCTAACAGCGAACGGATTGTCACCGTGGAAGATCACAACATCGTGGGGGGGCTGGGTAGCGCCGTTTGCGAGGCCGCCGCGCAAAAGGGGCTGGCCGTACCTATCGTGCGCATCGGCGTGCGCGAATTCGGAGAATCAGCAACCCCGGAACAGCTTTACGCCCGTCACGGCCTCGCTTCCCCTAATATAGAAGAAGCCTGCCTTAGAAATCTCAGCTAACCGGCTGTCACGCCGCAGCACCCACTGGCGTATTTTTAGCAACCCGATGTTAAATTGCCATGAATTTATCAATAAAAAAATTGTTGCAAAGGGAGGGCAACGTTTACTGAAAGCTTACCGTTTTTTTCCTTGAAAAAACCAGGAATTCGCCCTACACTTAGTCAACGCTAATGGGATATGAGAAAGCATAAGAACAACGACAAGGCAAGGGACATCGCCTGCCTGGTCATCGCTTGTCTTATCCACGGGGCCGTCCTTTCGGCCAACCCCATGCTGCATTGGGGAAATAGCAAGCCCCTGCCGCCCAAAACCATCGCCGTTGAATTTGTCGTCGCGCCCCCGCCAACCCCTCTGCTGGCTCCGGTCAAGGGAGGGGGAGAAGGCAAGAAAGATTTGATGCCCCGCCACGGCCCGGGAGCCTACAAGCCGCAGCGGATCAAAAAACCAAAGACGAAATTCACGGCCAAGCGCGCGCAAGCCGGCAAAAAACCGCCGCTTAACGCCAAACCCAAGCTCGCGCGAGTTCCTAACGCCAGCCGCGAGGAGCTCGAGCGCAAGAAAGCGCAAAAGCTGATGCAGGAACAAGCCCTGAAAGCCGCGCGGGATGCCATGGCCAAGGAGAAAGCCAAGGAATTGGCGCGCCTTAAGGCGCAACGCAAAGCCGAGCAAATGCGCCTTGCCCAAGAAAAAGCCGAGAAGGCGCGCAAGCTGGCCGAGGAAAAGGCGCAGCAGGCGCGCATTGTAGCCGAACAGAAAGCCGAGCGGGCCCGCATTTTAGCCGAGCAGAAAGCTGAAAGAGAGCGCAAGCTGGCGCAAGAGAGGGCCGAACGCGCCCGCATAGCGGCCGAAATCAAAGCCCAACACGAGCGACAACTCGCCGAAGAACGCGCCGAAAGAGAGCGCAAATTGGCCGAGGCAAAAGCCGAGAGAGAGCGTCAACTGGCCGAGCAAGCGCGCAAACGCGCCGAGATTTCCCAGGAACTGGCCACCGTAACAGATCCTGACGAGAATCTTTCCGATGCGGCCAATGATCCGCCCCGAGCCGGGCAGAGCCGCCGCGCAGCCGCAGGCCCGGGGGCGCTTTTAGCCGGCATGACCAGCAACACCGTCAGCGAGGGACCCGATATCGGAGCCGGAGCAAGGGGCCGCGTGGCGGCTTTGCCCGGCGAGTCCGAACCGGTTTATGAATTAGAAGCCGAAGGCAACGACA
>MGUO01000227.1 GCA_001800015.1 Elusimicrobia bacterium RIFCSPHIGHO2_02_FULL_57_9 | reverse complement strand
AAGCAATCCCGTATCTGGTCAAGCCGGAATAGATCATTCCGGGGCACGCTTATTTTTACGCCTCCACGTGCAGGGGCTGTAGTGCCGGCTGCGGATTGCTGGTGAAGGACCGCGACGGCCGTCCCATTAAGCTGGAAGGAAATCCGGAGCATCCCTTATCGAAGGGTGGTCTCTGCGCCGTGGGACAGGCCTCCATTCTGGGTCTTTACGACAGCCGGCGAATGCTTCACCCGCTGCGAGACGGCAAGGAATCCGCCTGGGATGAGGTGGACCGGAATATCACCGGCAAACTCGAGGAGATTCGGAAAAATGGCGGGGCGGTGCGATTCCTCAGTGATTCTATCGCCAGCCCGACCACGCTTGCCAACCTGAATGCCTTTCTCGGAGGCTTCCCCAACGCGCGACACATTGTTTACGATCCGCTTTCGTGTTCGGCAATCCCTGACGCCTACGAACACACCCATGGAATGCGCCTCCTGCCCCGCTTCCGGTTTGATAGAGCGGAGGTAGTGGTCAGTTTGGATGCCGATTTTCTGGGTACCTGGATCTCCCCGGTGGAATACACCGCAGGGTATCAGACGGCAAGAAAGCTGGAGGCCAACCCTCCCCGGTTTTCCTATCACGTACAGCTCGAATCGCGAATGTCTATTACCGGCAGCAAGGCGGATGAGCGAATCCGCATCGCGCCGCAGGAACTAGGGTTGGTAGTGACTCAGTTGGCTGCTTTGCTTGCCAGCCATGCCCAAATCCCATTCCCTATCGATGGGATCCAACCGCCGGCGGTCCCGCGGCAGGCCTTGGAAAAGGTCGCGCAGAGGCTTTGGGAGGCGAAGGGCCGGAGTCTAGTCGTCTGTGGCAGCCAGGATGTCTCCACGCAGGTGCTGTGCAACTTCATCAATCATCTTCTGGAGAGCTATGGGGCCACCATCGACCTGAAATTCCCCTCCCACCAGCGCCAGGGCAATGATCGAGAGCTGCAGTCCCTTTTGGAGGAGCTCCGCGAAGGCAAGATTGCGGCTCTTTTCATTTCCGGCGTCAACCCAGTCTATG
>MGUO01000226.1 GCA_001800015.1 Elusimicrobia bacterium RIFCSPHIGHO2_02_FULL_57_9 | reverse complement strand
TAGCTTCTTCAGTTGCCGTGCGGTCCATAAAGAACGCGAACCTGGATGGTTCTATAACCGACAGCAAGCTGAATACGATAACGACCGCCGGCAAGGTGGCGGACTCCGCGCTCTCGGCGAACGTGAACCTGCTTGACGGCAATCAGACCGTAAGCGGGATAAAAACATTCACCAGTTCTCTAACTGTCGCCGCCAGCGATTTCAGCGTGGGCGGGTCCACGCTTGTCACCAACGCGGGGCGAGTAGGTATAGGGACGGAGAATCCCGGGGCGACGCTGGATATTTACGGGAAGATCTCGGCTTCCTATCTCGAGGCCCACAATACCGGGAACGCCAATAAACTGCTCTTCCGCCTCTCCCAATGGAGCAATGACGGGCTTCTGGAACTGCTTAACGCGAGCGAAACGTACGGGATCAGCTTGAACGCCGCGGGCACGGCTCCCTCCTACATCGTCGCGGGCAATGTCGGCATCGGTACCAACGTGCCTGAGCAGAAGCTGACCGTGGCGGGGAACATCAGCCAGACCGGCGTCCTTATCGCCAGCGGGACAGGGAATAACTACTTCGCCGGCAATGTGGGCATCTCCACCGGAGTGCCGGAGGCGCGCCTGGATGTGCTGGCCGGCGGCTCGGCGCTGACGGATATGGCGCAGATCTGGCGCAATTCCGGCGGCACTATAATTTCATCGGTCAGCGCCACGGGCGTGGTGACGGCCGCCAAATTCGTAGGCGACGGCTCGGCGATCACCGGGCTGGGCAGCGCCGCCGCCGCCGGGACGGCCACCAACCTGGCCGGCGGGGCGCAGGGCGAGATACCGTACCAATCCGGCGTCAGCGCTACCGCCATGCTCGCCGCGGGCAGCGCCGGACAGCTTCTGCAGTCCGGTGGGGGCGGCGGCGTAGCGCCGGGCTGGACGACACCTGCGAGCGCGAACACGGCCAGCGCGATAGTAAAGCGCGACGCGTCCGGCAATTTCAGCGCGGGCATGATAACCGCCAATGTGACAGGTTCCCTGACCGGAAATGCCGACACCGTGACCAATGGCGTATATGACAGCACTACTTACTCCGACCCTGTCTGGATAGCCAGCCTGGCCACCAGTAAGGTAAACCTGTCCACCGTTACCGCCGACATAGGGCTAAGAGTGCTGCGCTCCGGCGACACCATGACCGGGCAGTTGACCAACACCTCATCTATCACAATAACCGGCAATGACGGGGTATACGGGCTACACGTGTCCTCTAACGTGTCCCTGGCCGGCGCCATGTACTCCGCTAACGGCAATGTCGGGATCGGGACGGCTAATCCCAACTCGTTGTACGCCGGAACGAAGCTGATGATTTCGGGAATAAACAACCCAAGCCTCGAGATGAACTCCACGGACGGTTCGGGTTACGGCCTAAGGCTGAACATGAGCGGTACACTGAGGGGGGGAGTAACCGTTAATAACGGCGCTACTTATTTTGACTCCGAGAACAGCTCCAGCGTCCATTTAAGGGCGACTCCGGGCGGCGGCAATAATGACCTCTATCTGGAGGCGGGGCAGGCTCAAGTGCTTACCGTAAAGCCGACCGGCAAGGTCGGCATTGGGACTACGGTGCCGGACCAGAAGCTGACCGTGGCCGGGA
>MGUO01000225.1:7778-11704 GCA_001800015.1 Elusimicrobia bacterium RIFCSPHIGHO2_02_FULL_57_9 | reverse complement strand
CTGATGATCGCCGACGGCGCCGGCGAAGGCCTGCTCGCGGAGGGGCGGCTGCTCAAGGGCGCCACCGGCGCTTTGGAGATCGACAGGCTGTCTGATTCGGGCCTCGTGCGCACCTATTCGGGGGATTCATTAATCACCGATTCGGCCGCGGCCGCCACGGCCATGGCCACGGGAGTCAAGACTAAAAACGGCGCCTTGGGAGTCGACGCCGACGGCCGCCGGCTTCAGACGCTTCTCGAGCTGGCCAAAAAAGCTGGGAAATCCGCGGGGCTGATCACCACCGCTTCCCTGGCCGACGCCACCCCCGCCGCTTTCGCCTCCCACGTTTCCTCCCGGTATAAAACCGAGGAAATCGCGGCGCAAATTTTGGCCGCCAAGCCGGACGTTCTTTTGGGCGGAGGGCGAATCCACTTTCCCGCAGTCTCCACCTCCGCCACCGTTGACTTTTTCGCGCACAAGGAGATGTTCCCCGCGCTCTACGGCGACAACGGCCCTGCGCGCGACATGCCCTCGCTGCGGGAGTTGACCGATAAAGCCCTGGCCATCCTCTCCAAGAATCCTCGGGGTTTTTTCCTCCTGGTAGAGGAAGAAGGAACCGATAATTTTTTGCATGAGGGTAAAGCAGCCTCGGCCCTGAAAGCCCTGGCGGGCTTTGACGCGGCCGTCAAAACGGCTCGCGGCTTTGCCGGCTCCCGCGACGACACCCTCTTGCTCGTCACCTCCGATCACGAGACCGGCGGCGTCGCGGTTTTAGGCACCGGGGACGGCTACTCAAGCGATCCCGCCCTGGCCTGCCCGGCCGCCTCCTCGGGCCCGTTTCTCACCCCCGCGGGGCGCGGCTTTTGCTTGGGGCTGTCCACGCGCCATCACAGCGGCGCGCCGGTGCGCATCGCGGCCTCGGGCCCGGGTTGCGCGGCCGTGCGCGGGCTTATCGACAACACGGAAATTTTTTCGATTATCCGGCGCGCCCTCCAGTGATTTAGAAATGAAACGAACTCTTAAAATATTATTCACGGCCCTGGCCGCAACGATGTTTCCTGTGCGCACTTTGGCGCTGACGACTCTCAACGGAGCCGGGGCGACTTTCCCATACCCCATCTACTCCAAGTGGTTCGACGAATACGCCAAGGCTAAGAAAAACGTGCAAATCAACTATCAGTCCATCGGCTCCGGCGGCGGCATCCGCCAGGTCATCGAAGGCACCGTGGACTTCGGCGCCACCGACGGGCCCATGACGGACGAGCAGCTTAAAAAGGCCCCCGGCGCCCTTCTGCACATTCCCACCGTGCTGGGAGCCGTCGTCCCGGTCTTTAACATCAAAGGCGCATCCGAGCTCAACCTGAGCGCCGAAGCTCTCGCCGGGATATTCCTGGGAAAAATAACGCGCTGGAACGAGGCGGCGATCCAAAAAGCCAACCCCAAGGCCAAGCTGCCGGCCGCCGCCATCACCGTGGTGCACCGCTCGGACGGCTCGGGCACCACCTTCTGCTTCGTGGATTATCTCTCCAAGGTAAGCCCCGAGTGGGGGAAACAAGCCGGCCGCGGCACCTCGGTCAACTGGCCGGTGGGCTTGGGCGCCAAAGGCAACGAGGGCGTGGCCGGCATGGTCAAGCAGACGCCCAACAGCATCGGCTACGTCGAGCTCATCTACGCCATGCATAACGGCCTGGCCCACGGCGCGGTGCAAAACTCCGCAGGGAAATTCGTCAAGGCCGACATGGAGTCGGTGGCTTCGGCCGCGAGCGCCGCGGCCAAAAACATGCCCAAGGATTTCCGCGTCTCCATCACCGACGCCCCCGGGCCCAAGGCCTATCCCATCTCGACATTCACCTGGCTCTTGGTCTATGAGAACAACCAGGATTGGCGGGGCGCGGTTTTGAAGGATTTCCTGGTTTGGATGCTCAACGAAGGCCAAAAAATGGCGCCGCAACTCGGCTATGCGCCATTGCCACCGGGCGTGATCGCTATGGTGAAAAAAACGATAGAATCGGTTCAATGAGCCGGGATCGTTTTTTCAAGTTCGCCGTCCTGGCCTTCGGGCTGGTGGTCGTAGCCCTGGCGATTTGCCTGGGCTGGGAGCTGCTTAAAAATTCGCATCTGGCCTGGTCCAAGTTCGGACTAAGCTTTCTCTACACCTCGACCTGGGATCCGGTGCAAGAGACCTTCGGAGCCCTGCCGTTTATCTACGGCACCCTGGTTTCCTCGGCGCTGGCCCTGACTCTCGCGGTGCCGCTGGCTCTGGGGTCGGCCATTTTCCTCACCGAGCTGGCCCCGCGCCGGATTTCGCAAGCCTGCGCTTTTCTTATCGAATTGCTGGCTGCCATCCCCAGCGTTGTGCTGGGTCTAATAGGTATTTTCATACTGGTGCCCGGCGTCCGCGCCGTCGAGACAATGTTCCAGGTAACCTCCTACGGCGTGGGGATGCTCGCCGCGGGCCTTATTCTATCGATCATGGTTCTTCCCTATATAACCAGCATATCGCGCGAAGTGCTCATGGCCGTGCCCCAACCCCTCAAAGAAGGGATGCTGGCCTTGGGCGCCACGCGCTGGGAAATGATACGCCAAGTCAGCCTGCCCTACGCGCGCTCGGGCATTATCGGCGCCGTGTTTCTGGCCCTGGGCCGGGCGCTGGGCGAGACCATGGCGGTGACCATGGTGATCGGAAACACCCCGAAAATATCCGCTTCGCTGCTCGACCCTTCTTACAGCATGGCCGCAGTCATCGCCAATGAGCTGGCCGAGGCCACTTCCGATATTCACATGCATTCCCTCATCGCCATCGCCCTGGTTTTGTTCGGCATTACCATGATCATCAATGGCGCGGCCAGGCTGTTGATCGACAGGCTGAAATAATGGATAGAACTTTCGTCCGGCGCAAAAGGATTAACTTTCTCATTTTCTCGCTGACCGCGGTTTGCGCGCTGGTCGCGCTTTCCGTGCTTTTCTTTATTCTCGGCTATATCGCCTATCACGGATTCTCCTCGTTAAGCTGGAATTTCCTGACCAAGCTGCCCAAGCCCGTCGGCGAGCAGGGCGGCGGCATCGCCAATGCCATCGTGGGCACGGCCAAACTGGTGGGCTTGGCCGGCCTTTTGGGCATTCCGGTGGGCGTGCTGGGCGCCGTTTACTTGGCCGAGTACGGCAATAACCGCACCGGCTTTGCCATCCGCTATTGCGCCGATATTCTTAACGGAGTCCCTTCCATCGTCGTGGGGGTTTTCGCCTACACCCTGATCGTTCTGCCCATGAAGCGCTTCTCCGCCCTGGCCGGCAGCGCGGCCTTGGCCATTATCCTGATCCCGGTGGTTCTGCGCACCACCGAGGAGTTCATCCGCCTGGTCCCCGGCGCCATCCGGGAGGCGGCCCTGGCCTTGGGAGTGCCGCAATGGAAAGTCATTCTCTTCGTCGTCTTGCCCACGGCCTCGCGCGGCATTATCACCGGCATCCTGCTTGCGCTCTCGCGCATCGCCGGGGAAACCGCGCCCCTTATCTTCACGGCTTTCGGCAACCGCTTTTGGGACAATGGGCTTCTCAACCCCATCGCCTCGCTGCCTCACACTATTTTCACCTACGCCATAGCCCCTTACGAGGACTGGCATCGCCAGGCCTGGGCGGCGGCCCTCATCCTGCTTTTGGTAGTATTAACGGGAAACGTCGCGGCACGATGGATTAATCGAACCCATGGAATCTGAAACGGCTGCCGTCCTGGAGGCGCGGGGGCTATGCGCCGGCTACGGCGCGGGCATGGCCATCAAGAATATCAACCTGAAATTCCACCAGAAGCTGATCACCGCCATCATCGGCCCCTCGGGCTGCGGCAAATCCACCCTCATCCGCTGCCTTAACCGCATGCATGAGGTGCATCCCGCCGCCACCGTGGAAGGCTCGATTTTGCTGCAGGGGCAAGATGTCATGAAGATGGATCC
>MGUO01000225.1:1004-7739 GCA_001800015.1 Elusimicrobia bacterium RIFCSPHIGHO2_02_FULL_57_9 | reverse complement strand
CGGCGTGCGCGATAAAGCTGAAATAAACCAGGCCGTGGAAGCAAGCCTTAAGCAAGCCGCTTTATGGGATGAGGTCAAGGACAAGCTCGACGGCCCCGCCACCAATCTGTCCGGCGGACAGCAGCAACGCTTGTGCATCGCGCGCGCCTTGGCCGTGGACCCTCAGGTGCTGCTTTTAGACGAGCCCTGCTCGGCCTTGGACCCCATCGCCACCGCCCGCATCGAGGAGCTGCTTTTGGAACTAAAACCCCGGCTCACCATCGCCATCGTCACTCATAACATGCAGCAAGCCGCCCGCATTTCCGATTATACGGCCTTCATGTTCTTGGGAGACCTCATCGAATTCGGCCCCACCGACAAGATTTTCACCAATCCCTCGGACGTTAAAACCCAGGACTACATCACGGGGCGATTCGGATAAGGGCGCTTAGGAGACGGCATGCATAGGCATTTCGAGGAAGTCGAAAAAGAGCTGTTGAACAGGCTGCTCTACATGGGCAGCCTGGCCGAGGAGATGATCCACTTGGCGGTTGAAGGCTTGGAGAAAAGAGCCGAGGAGCCGCTTAAAAAAGTCGCCGCCAACGAAGAGCAGGTCAACAATCTTCACATCGAATTGGACGACCGCTGCTTGAAGCTCCTGGCCCTGCACCAGCCGGCCGCCGGCGACTTAAGATTCATCATGGCGGCCATCAAGATCAATTCGGACTTGGAACGCATCGCCGACCAGGCGGTCAACATCTCCGAGAATGCCGCGGTCCTGCTCAGCCAGCCGCCGCTGCAAAGAAAATTGCTCAATATCCCGCGCATGGCGGTCTTGGCGCAGGGAATGCTTAAGGACAGCCTGGATTCCCTGGTCAAGAAAGACGTGAACTTGGCGCGCTCCGTGGTCGGCCGGGACGATGAAGAGGACAAGCTTAAGGGCTCGGCCTTCACCGATTTGATGGAGCTCATGCAGTCCGATTCCTCCACCATCCAGCGCGCCCTGGGCCTGATTCTCATCGCGCGCAATATCGAACGCATCGCCGACCACGCCACCAATGTCGCCGAGGATGTGATTTTCATGGTGTTGGGAAAAGACATCCGCCACCACGCCCAGTGAAGATACTGCTTGTAGAGGACGATAAAAATCTCATCCGCACGGTCAAGGGCGTGGGCTACCGTCTCAAACTTGACTAAGCCCTACCGCTTGCTGTCGGCGCGCTTTGTGCTACAATCTCCCATCAAACCCATTCTAATCTACGACGGCGATTGTAATTTCTGCCGGCGCTGGGCGGCCCGCTGGCAGGCGCGGACTCAAGGCGCTATCGACATCACCCCTTCGAAGCAACCCATCGCCTCGGTTCAATTAGTTGAAAGTGATTGGACCTACACAGGAGCCGAGGCGGCTTTCCGCGCCTTAAGCTACGGCCCCGGCCCCTGGGGACAACGGCTTTTCCGCCTTTACCGCCGCAGCGTCGTCTTTGCCGTGCTCAGCGAATGGGTTTACGGCATCGCGGCCCGGCATCGCCCTTTCTTTTCCCTCCTATGCGCGTTTTAATCACTGGAGCGAGTTGCGGCTTGGGCCGGGAAATGGCCCTGCTTCTTGGGCGCGAGGGATGCCAATTGGCGCTGACCGGACGGCGTCGCGGTAAGCTTGAGCAGACCGCGAAAGACGCCGGCGGCGAATGCCTGGTCCTGCCGGGGGATGTCGGCGATTACGCGGCGGCTAAAGCCGGCTACGCCGCCATCCGCCGAAAATGGGGCGGACTGGATTGGGCCGTTCTTAACGCGGGAATCAGCAAGTCCAAGAACATCCGCGAATTCAGCGCGGAAACCTGCCGCCGCATTTTCGAAGTCAACGTGATCGGCGCGGCCAACTGGCTGGAGCAGGTTCTGCCGGACATGATCCAGGCCGGCTCCGGCACCATCGCCGGGGTGGCCAGCCTGGCCGGCTGGCGGGGCTGGCCCAATTCCGGGGCCTATTGCGCCAGCAAGGCGGCCCTGGAAATCCTGCTTGAGTCGGCGCGCCTGGACTTGCGCGGAACCGGCGTGCGCGTGGTTATTGTCTGCCCGGGCTTCGTCAAAAGCGAACTCACCGGCGGGCGCTCCAAAAGCATGCCCTTTATTCTTGAGGGCGAGGACGGCGCCCGCCGCATCATCAACGGGATCAAGCGCGGGAAAAAAGTCGTGCACTTTCCCTGGCAGCTTTCCCTGCCCATGAAATATCTGGTGCGTCCGATGCCCGACTTTCTATACGATTTTCTGGCGACTCAATTAGAGGCCCGACGATGAAACCGCCCATCCTCATTAAAAATGCCTTGCGCGTCGCGCTCATGGATGACGCGCGCACGGAACTCTCGGATGCCGATGTGCTGATCAAGGGCCGCGTGATTTTGGCCGCGGGCCATGGGCTTGAGGACGACAGCGCTCAAGTGCTCGACGCGCGCGGCTGCGTGGTCGTGCCCGGTTTCATCAACACCCATCATCATCTCTGCCAGGCCTTGACCCGCAATATCGCGGCGGTTCAGGATGCCAAGCTCTTCGACTGGCTCTCTTATCTTTACACGGTTTGGCGCCACCTCACGCCCGAGGCGGCCGGCATGGGGGCTTTGGTGGGCCTTTCCGAGCTCCTGCTGACCGGCTGTACCACTTCCTCGGATCATACCTATCTATTCCCGCTCGGCCGCTCGGCCGAGCTCATCGACCGCCAAATCGAAGCCGCGCGCAAGCTCGGCATGCGCTTTCATCCCACCCGAGGCTCGATGTCGGTGGGCGCCTCGCATGGGGGACTTCCCCCGGACGACGTCACCCAGGATGAAGAGGAAATACTGCGCGACGCCGAGCGCCTGGTTAAAACCTATCACGACCCCGGCCCCTATTCCATGTGCCGCATCGGCCTGGCCCCGTGCGCGCCTTTTTCCGTCAGCCCCGAGCTCATGAAAACCTCGGCCGCGCAAGCCAAACGCTGGGGCGTGCGCCTGCACACCCATTTGGCCGAAACCCTGGATGAGGAAATATATTGCCTCGAGCGCTATCAGCTGCGGCCCCTGGATTTTATCGAGTCGGTGGGGTGGCTGGAGGGCAACGCCTGGTTTGCCCACATGGTTCATTTAAAGCCGGAGGAAGTGCGCCGCCTGGCCGCCGCTAAAACCGGCGTATCCCATTGCCCCTCTTCGAATCTGCGCTTGGGTTCCGGAATCGCGCCGGTGCGCGACTATTTGGACGCAGGCGTCGCCGTGGGGCTGGGAGTGGACGGCTCGGCCTCGAACGATTCCGGTGACATGCTGGGCGAGCTGCGCCAATGCCTGCTGGTTCACCGCGCGCGCAGCGGGGTTAAATCCATGCCCGCCCGCGACGTGCTCTGGATGGCCACGCGCGGCGGCGCCAAGCTCCTGGGCCGCGACGACATCGGCCGCATCGGCCCCGGCCAGGCCGCGGACCTGGCCATTTTCGACCTTAATAAGGTGGATTACGCGGGCTCGCTCTCCGACCCCGTGACCGCGCTTTTATTCTGCGGCTTAAGCCATCGCAGCAAGTGGACCATAGTCAACGGCAAGGTGGTGGTGGAAAACGGCAGGCTGGTCAACGCGGACGAACAGGAAATAACCGAACAAGCCAATAAAACCGCGCGAGAGTTGCTGGAGAAAGCCCGGCGCTAAATCGCCGGAATTTCAAGCTGCTTGCAGATTTTGCGCGCGGCGAAATCTTCCATCTCGGGATGGCGGGTCACCGGCACCTCTTTCTGATTAGCCGGATTCTGAAACACAGAGTATTTCCCCCCTTCGCGCACAAGCACGCAGCCGTTATCCATCAAATGCCTGATTAAATCCTTTCTTTTCATGCGGGTCGCCTCACGCATTATTCTAGCAAATGATTTACCGCAACAAAAATGCCGGATAAAGTCAAAGAAGCCAAACGTAGGTTGGAGGAATTAGCGGCCGGCCTTGAGGAACGCTACGGGTTCAACATCAAGTTCAATGTTTATACCTACGATGATGTCCCTATGGACCTGCTCGCTTAAGCTCCCGCCATAGAAATAGGCCGATAAGCGCCGAGCCTAAAAAAACGGCGGCCGCCAGAATATGATTCTGCTTGCCGATGTATTCCTGAGGATCTCCCGGCGCGGAAATTGCCGGATTGCCGGGAATATAGAACACCACGATCCTGTCTCCCTCAGCCAACTCGCGCGGGCTGCGGCCGACCCCGCTATAAACGCGCTCCTGCGCGTTAAACGAATAGTGAATAAGCCCGCGCTCCGGTTCCCTGGCCGTCACCCAGCCGTCAACGGCCCTGCCGTGAGACTGCAGGCGCCGGTATTTGGGCCAGTCCTCGCGCCAGGCCCAAACGGACAGGGCTATTGCCCCGGCCGCAACCGCCGCTAGTAAAAGCCTCATGCCTATATTCTATAATAGGCTGCCCCATGAAACCCATACCCTCTCAAAAGCTTTCCGGACTTCCCCCTTATCTTTTTGTCCGCCTGCATGCCTTGAAAACCCAAGCCGCGGCTGCCGGCCTTCCCATCATCGATCTAGGCCAGGGCAGCCCGGATATGCCCAGTCCGGTCCATGTGGTCAGCGCGCTAAAAAACGCGGCGGACCAGCCCTGGACTCATCGCTATCCCCAAACCCAAGGCCTGCCGGAACTGCGCCAAGCTATCGCGGGCTGGTATCAGCGGCGCTTTAACGTCGTTCTAGATCCCGAAACCGAAGTCCTGCCCCTGGTCGGCTCCAAAGAAGGCATCGCCCATTTGTTCATGGCCTTGCTCGAGCCGGGCCAGGGTGTGCTGGTTCCCAGCCCTTGCTACCCCGTGCATTATAACGGCGCGATTTTGGCCGGCGCCAAGGTTCATCTCATGGCGCTAAGCGAGGAAAACGGCTTTCTTCCCGATCTTAAAAAAATACCCGCGGTTTGCGGCAGGCGATCCAAAATCCTGCTTCTTAATTACCCCAACAATCCGACCGGGGCCGTGCTCAAAGACCTTCGGCTTTTAGAAGATGCCCTGGCCTTTTCCCGCCGCTACGGCTGCCTGATCGCCTATGACAACGCCTATTCGGAACTGGTTTTTGACGGCTATAAAGCGCCCTCCATCCTGCAGCTGCCGCAGGCGCGCTCCTGCGCGGTGGAATTTCATTCCTTGTCCAAATCGTATTCCATGGCGGGTTGGCGCATCGGCTTTGTGGTCGGCAATACCGAGGCCATTTCCCATTTGGGCAAATTCAAGGGTTTCCTCGACTACGGCATCCCGGCGTTCGTGCAGTTGGCCGCGGTGGCGGCGCTCAACGGACCCCAGGACTATATCGCGACAGCCTGCGAAACCTACCGCAAAAGGCGCGACGCGCTGATCAAGGCGCTTGCGGCCGCCGGCTGGGAAATCCCCGTGCCCAGCGCCACCATATATCTTTGGGGCCGCCTGCCGCCGGCGGCGCGCAAGGCCGGGTCCCTGGCCTTTGCCGAGCGGCTGATCCTGGAGCACGGCGTGGTGGTTTCGCCCGGCGTGGGCTTCGGCCCTCACGGCGAGGGCTATATCCGCATTTCCTTGGTCGCGCCGCAAGCGCAGTTGGAGGAAGCAGCCCGGCGCATCGGCTTGGCGGTCGCCGAGCTTAAGTCATGCTGAATCTAATTCTTATTTTCGCGGCAGCCGCCGAAGACATCATCAGACCCGCGCTGTTCTGGTCGGGAATCGAGCAAGCCCGGATCGTCTACGCAGGCGAAAAACACGATGAAGCCTCGCATCATGAGGTGCAACTTCAAATCATCCAGCGCTTCGACAATCCCGTCATCGGCCTGGAAATGCTCGATAGGACCCAGCAGCCGATTCTCGACGAGTACATTAACAATGGAATGCCCGATTCTGATTTCAAAAAATTTTGGGAACAAAACTGGGGCAGCTACGAGCTATATCGCCCCATCCTTGAATATGCCCGCGCGCGCCGCCTGTCAGTCAAAGCCCTTAATATGCCCGGGTCCGTGGCCAGCCAGATTTACAAGGGAGGGTTAGCCTCACTCACGCCGGAGCAGCGCCGCTTGCTTCCCGCGGAAATCCACCCTATCGAGGACGCCCGCTATCTTGAGTACGTCAAAAAGGCCGCCGAGGAGCACACCTCGGATCCCGTGCGCATCGGCTATATCATCGAGGCCATGCAGGCGTGGAATGAAACCATGGGAGAGTCCCTGTCCCGGCTTGTGCCCATGGGCCGGCCTCTGGTGGTCGTCGCCGGCGCCGGGCACATGATTTACCGCGCCGGCATTCCCGCCAGCGTCGAGCGTCGCGCCGCGGCGACGCAAACCGTGGTTTTACCTTACCCTTTCAACGGCGAGCAAATGCCGCAAGAGGAGCTCGTGAAAAACCTCAAGGACCCGGCCCTGGGACACGTCGACTTCGGCGATTACTTCTGGCTGCTTCCCGCCAAATCGGCTATAATACCAAAATGCCAACTATCGCCGCCGCCATGGATTATAAAGTTAAAGACATCAGCTTAGCCGAATGGGGCCGCAAGGAAATCAGCATCGCCGAATCCGAAATGCCGGGCTTGATGGCCCTGCGCGCGGAATACAAGGGCAAAAAACCGCTGGCCGGCGCCCGCATCGCGGGCTGCCTGCACATGACCATCGAGACCGCGGTCTTGATCGAGACCCTGATTGATCTCGGCGCCGAAGTCCGCTGGAGCTCCTGCAATATCCTCTCGACACAGGATCACGCCGCCGCCGCGATAGCGGCCGCCGGCATTCCCGTTTTCGCCTGGAAGGGCATGAGCC
>MGUO01000225.1:0-986 GCA_001800015.1 Elusimicrobia bacterium RIFCSPHIGHO2_02_FULL_57_9 | reverse complement strand
GCATCGAGCAGACCCTACGCTGGCCCGACGGCAAGGGCTTAAACCTGATTCTGGACGACGGCGGGGACTTAACCAACATCGTCCACGATAAAAATCCGGAACTGCTCAAAGACATCGCGGGCTTAAGCGAGGAAACCACCACCGGCACCCGGCGCCTGGCCCAGCGCGTGCGGAAAGGCGCGCTGAAAGTCCCGGCCATCAACGTGAACGACTCCTGCACCAAGTCCAAATTCGACAATCTCTACGGCTGCCGCGAGTCCCTGCTTGACGGAATCAAGCGCGCCACCGACGTCATGATCGCGGGCAAGGTGGCGGTTATCTGCGGCTACGGAGACGTGGGCAAGGGCTGCGCGCAATCCCTGCGCGGCATGGGTGCGCGGGTGCTGGTCACCGAAGTCGACCCCATCAACGCCCTGCAGGCCTGCATGGAAGGCTATCAGGTCGTGACCATGGAGGACGCAGCTGGGATCGCGGATATCTTCATCACCGCCACGGGCTGCCGAGACGTCATCACCCGCAAGCATTTAGACGCCATGAAATCCCAGGCCATCATCTGCAATATCGGCCATTTCAACCTGGAAATCGACGTGGCTTCCTTAGCAGACGATCGCAAGCTCAAGAAAATCACGGTCAAGCCGCAGGTGGACCAATTCATCTGGCCCAACGGCAAGGTCCTCACCCTGCTGGCCGAAGGAAGGCTGGTCAACCTAGGCTGCGCCTCGGGCCACCCCAGCTTCGTGATGAGCAGCTCCTTCACCAATCAGGTGATGGCCCAAATCGAGCTATGGACCAGCCGCGGCAAGGGCAAGTACAAAAACCAGGTTTATATCCTGCCTAAGGAATTAGACGAAAAAGTGGCCCGCCTGCACCTCTCAAAGCTGGGCGCCAAGCTCACCAAGCTGACCAAGGCGCAGGCCGATTATCTGGCGATTTCGCCGGAAGGGCCGTTTAAGCCGGATAATTACCGCTACTAACGGCCCGCCAAG
>MGUO01000224.1 GCA_001800015.1 Elusimicrobia bacterium RIFCSPHIGHO2_02_FULL_57_9 | reverse complement strand
TCTTGATGCGCGCCGCAAGTCGTTTGCCTGGAAGGAACTCATGCACGAATTGTACGACCATGCGCTTCCCCAGGCCCTTTCCTCGCCACAGTGGGGCAACAGTATAGGACACTTCGGTGTATCCGTCGTCGCGATGGTCGGAGCGCACCGTACCGACCCTCTCTCCCGCACTCTCAACTACATAGAGCGCTCGACCCGGAAATCTCCCTGAAGTGACTTTGTTCATCCACTCCTCGTGTTCCGCCCATTCCAAGGGCGCACTCGAACCTGACGCGCGCTGCGTTTCTCGATCGTTCCTCCAATCGAAGAGGAGCTTCGTGTCGTCGCGCGTTGCTGAACGTATCGTAAGTGGCTCTGCTCCAGAATGTGTTTGGAGCGTATACGAGCGAATGCGAGCGATCTCGCTTGCCCGTTCGGGATACTTCTCGCGAAGGATCTTTATTGAGCTCGCGACGAGTGAACTATCCCCCGTCATACTGCTCTGACTTCGATGGTATACAAACACAGGCTGAGATATGCGAGCATCCTTCCACCTCCCCCATGTGCGCAAAAGAAGCTCATATTCCGGAAAGATCGTACCTCCGGCAAATCCCCCTTCCGAGGCCATTTTTCTCCGCTGCCACGCGAACGCTCCTACGGGAGCCTTGAATGGGTCACTCGGCCGAACGATCGTGGTCACGCCCTGATACTCTTCGAGATAGTCCCCATACGCGTAATCGATCGACGGATCTTCAAGAGCCTTGGTCGCCTCGCTAAGGAAACTCGGTTCCGCTTCGTCGTCCGCATCAAGAAAAACTATGAGGTCGCCTTCAGCTCTGCGTATACCGACGTTGCCTGCTTCGGTGATGCCCCTGTTCTCTTGCCGAACGATGCGAATGCGCGCATCGTCGAAGGACAGGGCCACCGTCGCCGTCCCATCAGTCGACCCGTCATCGACAACGAGAATTTCATACGCATCCGCTGGATATTGTTGCGCTCGTGCGCTTTCCAGAGCACGCCCAAGAGTCGCTTCGGCGTTGTACGCGCGGATGATGATAGATGCTTTCATTGTATTTTTTTCCATAGTCGTGGGTCGATGATCTCTTCTTCAACGTT
>MGUO01000223.1 GCA_001800015.1 Elusimicrobia bacterium RIFCSPHIGHO2_02_FULL_57_9 | reverse complement strand
TGTCGTATTATATCACCTCCTCGGGTTATGACAGCGCGGACAACGGGGGCAACCAGGAGGCCTGGGGCAGCGTGAGGGGGTCGACCTTCACATTGGATAACATCAAGCCCACCGCGGCCATTACCTTCCCCAACGCCGTCTATCACAGCAGCATGAGCGCCTTGCTGGGAACGGCCTCGGATGACTTCTCTGGGGTGTACACCGTTGAGATCTCCCTGCACGACGACATCCAGGCCGCCAATCAAGGCTGGTGGAACGGCTCAAATTTCAACGGGGTTTCCCAGCAATGGTACGCCGCTTCAACCGATACCGCCGGCACGTCCTGGGATTATGCCCGGGCGGCCTTGACCTCGGCCATGGTGTCGGGAAATTCGTACTTGGTTTTCAGCCGGGCCACGGATAAGGCCGGCAATGCGCAGACTGTCTTTGACGTGGGTGTTTCCTCGCGGGTGTTCATATACGATGACACCAAGCCTTTGACCGCCATCACCGTGCCCGGCGACACCAGCGCACGTTCCGCTTTAGCTTCGCTCAGCGGAACGTCGGCGGATCCGGCCGGCGTGGGGCCGTTTATCAGCGACGTGGCGGTCGTCACGCTTAAAATCATAGACAGCGTGGACAATACCGTGGGCAATGCGGACGATCTGCATTGGAACGGTGGCCAGTTCCAGGCTTATTCCACCAACACCGTCATGGCGACAGGGACCTTGTCCTGGAGCTATTCCACGGCCGCGCTTCCCTGGACGCCCAACCGGCGCTACGCCGTCGTCGCCTACGCAATGGACAACGCGGGCAATACGGCGGTGTATTCAACCAGCACTTATATATTCGACACCACTGCTCCTACCACCTTGGTGACCTTGCCCCAGGAAGGGGTGGGCTACTCGCTGACCAATCCGCTTACTCTGATCACGGGAACCGCGGCGGATCAGGCGGTGGGCGCCGGGGTGGGCTTGGTGAAATTATCCATCCGCATGGATAACGCGCCCCCCGGCGACCCGGCCGACGCCAATGACCGCTGGTTGAACGCCGCGCGCACGGCTTTCGATTCCGGAAGCGAGATATTCTTCACGACCGGAACGGCGCCGTTCGCGACCTGGAATTTTA
>MGUO01000222.1:5064-6090 GCA_001800015.1 Elusimicrobia bacterium RIFCSPHIGHO2_02_FULL_57_9 | reverse complement strand
GCCCTGGCGGCAATAGCTTTCCAGATATTGTTCGGCTAAAAGCTTGTGCAAATCATAGATTGTGAGCGGAGCGTCCGGCAGGTCCTCGCCGGCGGGCAAACGGGCGGCCAGGCCGAGTTCGGTGGCCGAACCCGCGAATAGTATGAAGGGAGTGCGATCCGCGCTGCGGCAAGCCTCCAGAAGATTTTGCATGGGCAGCAGGTTGGCCTGCAAATCGGCCGAGGGATCTTTCTGGGCCACGTAGACGCTGGTTTGCGCGGCGAAGTGAAAGACGAAATCGCAGCCGTCGATGGCCCGATCCCAAATCGCGCGCTCGCGCATATCGCCGGTTATCTCGCTCACCCGGGCCGAAGCGCCGGCGGCTGGCTCAAGGGGGGAGCGGCTGAGGCGCTTGATATGCGCCGCCGTGTTTTTGAGCTTTTCAAAGAGGCTTGTGGCCAAATAGCCGGAAGCGCCTGTGATCAGCAGAGTTTTATGGCGATAAGGCTTAAGCAGGGCGGCGTTCATGGACGGGATAAGAACTCCCGCAGGGCTTCGGTGACGCGCAGCACGCTTGATTCTTCCAATTCGGGATAAAGCGGCAGGGAGAGGACGTTTTCCGCGGCGGTTTCCGTGACCGGCAAAGCCGCGCGTTGCGGCCAGCGGCTTTTATAAGCGGGCTGGAGATGAATGGGAAGTGGGTAGTGAATCAAGGAGGAGATCCCACGCTTGCGCAAAAAATCACGCAGCGCGCCGCGCTTCGGGTGGGAAACCACGAAAAGATGGTAAACAGGCTCGCAGTCCTTGGCTTCCAGCGGAAGCTGCAGGCCGTTTTGAGGCAAATTCTTGCGGTAGAGAGCGGCCAGCCTGCGCCGGGCCTTGTTGTCGGACTCAAGCGATTTAAGCTTCACCCGCAGCACCGCGGCCTGCAATTCATCCAGCCGGCTGTTTAAGCCCGCGATATGGCTGACATAGCGCTCTTTCCAGCCGTATTCCCGAAGAAGTCGCGATTTTTCAGCGACTTCTTCGGTATTAGTGATCACCATG
>MGUO01000222.1:0-5028 GCA_001800015.1 Elusimicrobia bacterium RIFCSPHIGHO2_02_FULL_57_9 | reverse complement strand
CCCACGATCCCACGCGCCTGCCGTTGTAAACAGCCCCGTGAGCCTGGGCGCAGTCCTCGACCACGCGCAGATTGTGCGCGCGGGCGAAATCTAAAATGGGCTGTAAATCCGCGCTTTGGCCATAAAGATGCACTGCGACGATAGCCTTAGTTTTGGGCGTCAAAGCCGCGGAAAGCGTGGCGGGGTCCAAAGTATAGCGCCCCGGCTCGATATCGACGAAAACGGGAACAGCGCCGGCTAACTCGATAGCGGCGGCGGTGGCCACCGCGGTATGCGAAACCGTGATCACTTCGTCGCCGGGCGCAATCCCGCAGGCGCGCAGGGCTAAATGCAGGGCCTCGGTGCCGCTGCCGACGCCGACGCCGTGCGCTGCGCCGTGAAAACCGGCGAACTCAGCCTCGAACTTCTCGACTTCCCGGCCCAGCACGTAGCGGCCCGAAACCAGGACGCGCGCGATGGCCGCGTCGATGCCGGCCTTATGCGCCAGGTACTGGGCCTTAGGATCGGCGCAGAGAATCAATTGAGAACGTGGACTTTCGGTACGTAGAGAATCCATTTTCCTCCGGCGTCGCGGAACCCCTGTTCCTTGCGCGTGATTTCCTCGAAGTGGTTCCAGCCGAAAAGCAGGGCGTAGTCCGGGTATTTTTCCTTGAATTTTTCGTAAGGCAGGACCGGGATGTGCACCCCCGGCGAGAATTTGCCCTGCTTTATGGGGGTGGTGTCGCTGATGAATTCGACGAGATCGGTGGTAATCCCGCAGTAATTGGTGATGGTGGTGCTTTTGGACGTGGCCGCGTAGCCGGCCACGCGGCGGCCCTGCTTCTTTAAATCCAACAGAAGCTTTTTTAATTCATCGCGCGAGCGCTCGCAGTTGCGCCGGAACTTATCGTAGGTTTTAGGCTCGTCCAGGCCGAGTTTCTTCTCTTTCTTGATTTGCGCGCCGACCGACGCTGAAATCGGCCGCGCGCCTTTATGGGCGATAAAGTAGCGCATGGAGCCGCCGTGGGTGCCTTGCGCCTTGACGTCGATGACTTCCAGCCCATGCCGGGCGAAGAGCTGGGAAATAGACTGCACGGAAAACAGGAAGACATGCTCGTCGTAAATCTGGTCGTAGGACGTTTTCTCGAGCACATCGCCCAAATAGGGGTCCTCGAAAATCATCACGCCCTCGGGCTTAAGTAAAATCTTGACGCCTTCCGCGATGGAATGGGCATAGGGGATATGGCACATGGCGTTGGCGGCCAAGAATGCGTCGGCTTGGCCATGCTCGGCCAGGATTTCCCGCGCCAGATCTTTTTCAAAAAAGCGAGAGACAGTCTTAATGCCGCGCTCGGAGGCGACCTTAGCCACGTTGGCCGAGGGCTCGATGCCCAGATGGCGGATTTTTTTCTCGGCGAAGTTTTTCAACATAATGCCGTCGTTGCTGCCGATTTCAACCACGAAAGGATCGGAGCCAAGATAATCGCGCATCACGTCTTGCGCGAAGCGCTGGAAATGGGCCGTCATGGTGGTTGAGGTTCCGGAGAAAAAAGCGTAATTCTCATTAAACATCATCTCCCGCTCGGGCTGCTCTATTAACTGCACCATATGGCAGGAGGGGCAATAGGCCACGCGCATCTCGAAGAAGTATTCTTCGGCGAATTTATCGCGCGGCAAAAAGCCATTGGCGATAGGCATGCGCCCGTAGGAGATAAAGGGCGAGAGGGGAGCCGCGCAGACCAGGCATTTTTTATTTGTCATAAGCGCGTGAAGAGTAAATTATAGGCTTTCCCGATCCTATTTTCGATAGGGAAGTTTTCCTGGGGATAGCCCCCGTAAGCCCCCAGATACGTGCCTAAAAACCGGGTTTTCAGGGTTAAGCCGTAGGATCTGTTCCGCAACAGTTCGACCACCTCGTTTAGATTGAAAAACCAATGCGGGATGCGCGATTCATAATAAACCTGGGCGCTGGCGTAGGTGGGGAAATCCCCGGCCGGCAAATCCGTCAAAATAAGATATTTGGCCTTATAGCCGGTCAGCTTTGACAGCAAGCCGCGCCAGTCCTGAATGTATTGCAGGGAAGATTGAGCATGAATGATGTCCGCGCCCTTTAATTTCGGCAATTCGCGGTGAAAACGCAGGCGCTTGTCCCCGGAAAACGCTTTTTCCCCTTGGGCGCAAACTCCGGGGTTTTCCACGATGTGACAGTCCAGCTTCGGTGGCTTGGGCATGGAGCGCAGCATGGCGGCGTAGGTCAGCCCCGCGCCTCCTCCGAAATCCAATATCTTGACCGGTTTAGAGCCGTTGCCGGCGAGCGCTGCGACCACAGCCAGCAGGCTGCTGTTATAAGAGGGGGTTTCCAGCTGGGGAAGCTTGGAGAAAGAGGCGGAGGTCCAGCGCTCGCCGTTAAAACCGGGGCCGGAGGCCGGAACTTCCTTAAAAGAGGCGTAAACGCCTTCCCAAATATTCATGGAGAGGGTGTTCAATGATTGAACAATCAAATGTACCAGTTTATGCCGGGGTTTGTCTAGCGCCGGTCTTTGGGCGCGGCTTGAGGCTGGGGCTTGGGCTGCATTTTCATGGTGGGGGTGAGGTCGATGGCGCCATGCTTTTTCAGCCAGAACTCCACGGCCGGCAACTGCCAGATGAAATCCACGGGCCCGCCCCCCCATTGCTTGATGGGAAAAATCTTACGCCCCCAGAAAGAAGCCCTGCCGTTGGCTTTGGCTTCCAGCCATTTGGGCCGCAGGACTTGCGCGCTCCAGTCGAAGAACCAGACCTCGGCCGGGGCCTGAGCATGGCCGAGATCTTGCGCGCCATAGGGCTCAAGCAGCCCTTCTCCCGTTATGCGCCGGGCGTCGAAAGGATTAAAACGGTTGTAGCTCGAGACGCTGATGGCCGAGTCTAATTCCGGCTTGCCGTGCAAGGCCTCTAGCCCCTGGTCCAGCAATTCCCCGGTGATGGTCGGCGTGTGGGAGTAAAACACGAGCAAAAGCTCCAGGTTCCCCTTTTCTTCTTTAAGCTCCCGGGTGATGAATTCGTAGCCATGGCGCAGCAGATTCTCGGCGTAAGCGTTGTGCGGTTGCGCGGGTTTGGGCGGATCGATGATGACGGCCCCGTATTGCAGCGCCACGGCTTTGACCGCCGGAGAATCGGTCACCACATACTGCCTGCCGATGTGCCCCGAGGTTTTGGCCGCCATCAATGGGTAGGCGGATATCGGCCGGCCTAACGCCATTCCCTTATTGCCGGGAAAGTCGGGGGCGTCGTCCGGATCGAGCATCAGCGCGGCGATCATGTCAAATCCTCCAGGGCCGAGAAAGCGGCTCGCGCCGTGGCGTCCCAGGAATGGCGCCCCACGGTTTGAATTCCTTCCTCAATCAGTTTAAGCGACAGCCCGCGCACCGAGCATAGCTCGACGATGATTTCGGAAAGCTCTCCCGCGTCGCCGGGGGTGAATAGCAGCCCGTTCTTGCCGTGATGGATCAGCTCCTGGACAGCACCCGCTTTAGCGCCTATCACGGGGCAGCCCTCGGAAAGAGCATGCAGGGCCAGCGAGGGAAATCCTTCTCGCCCGCAGGGGTCGATATAAGCCCGAGAGGCCCGGAAGTACTCCATCGTTTTATCGTGGGAGACGGATCCTAGGAAAGAAATTTTGTCGCGAATGACGAATTGCCGCGCTTTATCCTCCAGGGCCCGCCGGGCCGGGCCCTCGCCGATGATGGAAAGATGGCAGTCCAGGCGCAGCCGGGCGACGGCCGAGAGCAAGGTTTCAAAGCCGCGTTGGGAGGAATCGTCCAAAAGAGCGCAAGCCACCATGTGGAAGGCCGGCTGGGCGGCGCGCATGGTCACCAAGGCGATCTGCTTGGCCTTGATGCGATCATAGGCGTAGGGGACCTGCCGCACCGAGCCGTTGGCTCCCCAGGCCTGCACGATTTTGGCCATATGAAGGCTCGGCACCAGCAGCCTGTCGGCGGAAAGGGCCAGGCGCTGGACCTCGGAGTCCTCATAAGAGTCGATTAAGCGCACCGCTGTTTTTCGTCCGGTCGCTTGCGCGGCGCGCAGGGCCGCTGGCTGCAGGCTGTTGATCAGCACCGCATCGCACGGCGAATTAAAATTCGCAATGCGTTCGACGCGGACGTTGTGTCCGTGCTGGGGGGCCCGTTTGGCCAGTTCGCGGCAAAAAGCGTCTTCGCCGTTGGGAGCAAGGGGATCGGGCACCAGTACGAGTTCCATGGGTTATCCGGCGAACCTCTGTTATTGTAGCCCGCGCAAGAGCCCAGGTCAATCTTAATTTAGGGCTGCCGGGATGAAGCCGAACAGCCGGAGAGAATCTCAACCACATCGACGGCTAAACGCAGTCCGGAGAGGTCCCTGTTTCCCGTTTGGATGGACTCGATAAAAGTCCGCAGGACGGCGTTAAGCGGCGCATTGGAATCGGTTTTTAACGCCTGCCCCGGGCCGAGGGCCCCGCCTTTTAATTCATGGAGAACCAGCTTGGCGCCGGCTTGGTCGTCGAAAACAAGGGCCTGTGTCTCAAAATAAACTTCCAGCCGCCGCTGTTTTTTATCCGAGAGATTGTTGCTATGCAGCTCGGCGCCTGCGCCGCTCTTGAAATCGAGCTGCAGCAGCCAATTCTCCCCTCGGCCCCCCTCTACTTCGCGGCTGGCCTTGAGTTGCGCATGAACGGACGAAGGCCTTGCCTCCAGCAGGTCCAGGCAAAGATAAATATCGTGGGGCGCGTAGTCCCAAAGCGGGGAGACGTCCTGGCGAAACGGGCCCCAATTGCCGCCCCAGGAAGAAATGGATTTAATAGGCCCCAGCTCCCGGGCTTTTTCTTTAAGGGCCGTGTAGGCCGGGTGAAACAGAAAAAGCTGATCGACCATCACCAGCACCCGCCGGCGCTGGGCCAGATCCAGCAAGGCCCGGGCTTGGCCGGGCTCCATGGTCACCGGTTTTTCCACGAGCACGGGCAGGCCCGCCTCAACGGCCGTTTGGGCGATTTCGAAATGAGAGGCAGGCGGGGTGGCGATGATGAGTCCGTCCAAA
>MGUO01000221.1 GCA_001800015.1 Elusimicrobia bacterium RIFCSPHIGHO2_02_FULL_57_9 | reverse complement strand
ATCTGCATGACACCATAGCCGCGGATATGGGTTTTCTGCTCAAGCCCGCCAATCTTTGGTCCTTGGGTTTTGCCGTGCAGAATATCGCGGGCGGCAAGGCCAACGCGGCCACGGTGCTGCGCGGCGGGGCGGCCTATAAATTGGGCGATTTCCTGACCCTGGCCCTTGAGCTTAACGATTCCTCCGACACCGGCGCGCGCGTGGGCTTGGGGGGGGAATGTCTGGTTCCCGAGGAGTATCTGGAACTGGGCCAATTGACCTTCCGGGTGGGTTATTACAGCGCCGATACCCTGGGTCAAAATAGGACCAGCAGCCAGATTAAAACCCTGCATTTGGACAAAACCAGCGGGCTTTCCTTCGGCTTCGGCTTGTTCACTTCCCAGGCCTTCGGCTACGGCATCGGCCTGGATTATGCCTTTGTGCCTTATGGGGCTTTAGGCTCGGTCGATCAGATCTCGCTTAAGATCAAATTTTAATTATTTTTTAACGATTATGTCATTGACAATGAAGGAGACGGGGGCTACACTCGAAGTAAGTTATGAGGAATGGGGAAAAGGGGCAAACAGCCGTGGAATACCTGCTGACCACGCTCATTTTGGTTACGGTTTTTTCCACCATGTTCGGCTTCATGCAGGGGCAGCTCAAAAACCTCTTTACCCAAGCCGCCATAGCGATATTGAGGTCTTATTACTAACCAGGAGAGAACGATAATGGAAAAGATGCGCGTCATGCTTAAAAATCGCAGGGGACAAAACACCGTGGAATATCTGCTGATGTTGACGGTTATCGTGGGAGTTCTGCTGATCACCGGGGCAGCGATCAAGAAATTCATGCCCGGGCTTTTCGCGCAGATTTCCCAGTCGATCACCGGAGCGGCCAGCAATCTGGGCAGCCCCGGCGGCAATTAAAGGGAGGCGGTTGGGCTCTATGCGCATCGAGGCCGGGTGCAGTCGGAGCAAGGCAGGTCTGTACAAGAAGCGCCTGGGGCAGGTGGTCGTGGAAATGCTCCTGATCCTGCCGATATTCCTGACCATCATCTTTTCGATCATGGAGATGGGGCATCTGGCTTTTTGGGTCATCGTGGTCAATCACGCCACCTACGAGTCGGCGCGCATCGGCG
>MGUO01000220.1 GCA_001800015.1 Elusimicrobia bacterium RIFCSPHIGHO2_02_FULL_57_9 | reverse complement strand
GGCCGGTGCTGATATGAGGACCTTGCGGGCTCCAGCGCAGATATGTCCTTTAGCTTTTTCAGCGTCGGTAAAACGCCCGGTTGACTCGATCACCAACTCGGCGCCCAGGCTTTTCCATGGCAGCTTGGCCGGGTCTTTCTCGGCGAGAACCTTGATGATCTTTCCGTCGATGCGCAGGTCGCTGCCTACCGCCTCGACGCTGCCCGGATAAATTCCAAAGGTGGAATCGTATTTGAAAAGATGGGCCAAGGTTTTAGCGTCAGTTAAATCGTTGACCGCCACGAAATTCAAAACCTGATTTTTAAGGCCGGCGCGGAAGGCCAGCCTCCCTATGCGTCCGAAGCCGTTGATGCCGACATTAATCGCCATGATAATCTCCTATGAAACGCGAAAAACGGCGTTTCTTGATAACTCAGAGGTTTTCCGCTGGAGACAAACTCCAGCCGAATCATATCTTAGCGATTTAGAAGGACAATTTCCACCCTTTGGTCGGAATAAGACGCGCGGGCGGCGTCCACGCTGATGTTGCGGGAGGCCAGCATGAGCTCGGGCAGCAGGTAGTTGAATATGGCGTTGGCCTGGGAATCTCCCAATTCCTTGGTCTGGGCAAACACCCGGACGCTGATGGGGATGCCGGTAAAGCGGCGCTTGATCAAATCGGCCGCCGAACGCAGCAAATCAACGCCCCCCGGCTTGGCTATCTCGCCGCTGGTCTTGCCGGTGCCGAAAAGCGCCTGGGAGTCGAGGCTTATGTGCATGCCGGTGTCCTCTTGATGGACGATGCCGCGGAAGAGCAGGGGCTTGCCCACGCTGGTGCGCTGGGAGCCGTTTGAGTCGGTAAAAGTGTAAACCGCGGAATAGGACCGGCCCGCGCGTATCCATTCCCCCTGATCGTTTTGCCCCGTCCAAACCTTTTCCTCCGGAGGGTCGCTCGAACCTTGATAGCTGTGAAAGACCCGGCCCTCTTCATCGGCGATGGTCAGGCTCCAGGCATAGCCGCGCGCCTCCTTGGGCTCGATGCGCCGCTGCATGACCTCGGAAAGCTCGTCGCGCACCCGGAAGACCACGCCGGACCTCTGGCTGAACGTCGTGCGCCAAGGCTGTATCACCCGTTCATTGGCCATGAACTCGGGG
>MGUO01000219.1:613-1134 GCA_001800015.1 Elusimicrobia bacterium RIFCSPHIGHO2_02_FULL_57_9 | reverse complement strand
TCGGCACACTCATCTTAACTCCTTCATAATTCTAGGCGCGGGCTACTTCGTCCCAAACAACCGATCCCCCGCATCCCCCAGGCCCGGGAGGATGTAGCTGTGGGAATTGAGCTTTTGGTCGAGGGCGGCGAGGTAGATTTTGACGTCGGGGTGGTGCTTCTGCATTTCGCGCACGCCTTCGGGGGCGGCGATCAGGGACATGAGGACGATTTTTTTGACGCCGCATTCCTTAAGGATGTTGACGGCCTTGACCGCGGAGTGGCCTGTGGCAAGCATCGGGTCGGTCAAAATCACGAAGCGCTTGGCGATGTCGTCGGGGAGTTTCTCGTAATACTGCACCGCCTGCTTGGTTTTGGGGTCTCGGTAGAGGCCGATGTGACCAACCTTGGCCAGGGGCACGAGTTTCAGGACCCCCTCAATCATGCCCAGGCCGGCCCGCAGGATGGCCACCACCGCAAGCCTTTTCCCGGAAATCCTTTTGCCTTTGGCCGCCACCAATGGAGTCACCACCCGTACGGTTT
>MGUO01000219.1:0-597 GCA_001800015.1 Elusimicrobia bacterium RIFCSPHIGHO2_02_FULL_57_9 | reverse complement strand
CGTCACCTCAAAAGCCATCAGGTCTGAAATCTCGTCCAGAAGCTCGCGGAATTCTTTGGGGTTGGTGCGCTTGTCCCTCATCCATGTGAGCTTGTGCTGGATAAGCGGGTGATCTACGACCCGGACGTTACTTGTGTGTAGCAAGCGGGAACCTTCGGCAGAAATTTTTAACTTCCAGGGCGATTTTGGCGAGCGCCTTCTCATCCTGCCGGCTCTGCAACGCGCGATCCATCCACCCGGCGATCTTCGCCATTTCACGCTCTTTCATGCCGCGCGTGGTGATGGCAGGAGTTCCGATGCGGACTCCGGAGGCGATGAAGGGCTTTTGAGGATCATAGGGAATCGTGTTTTTATTGACGGTAATTCCGGCTTTGTCCAGAGCTTCTTCGGCAGCCTTCCCGGTCAGGCTCTTGGGCTGGAGATCCACTAGGAACATATGGCTGTCGGTTCCTCCCGTGACAACTCTAAACCCGCGCGCCTCAAGCGCATTCGCAAATGCCTTGGCGTTTTTCATGACCTGTTCCTGATATTTTTTGAATGAGGGTTTAAGAGCTTCGCCCAGGGCCACCGCTTTTGCCGCGATCACGTGCATCAAGG
>MGUO01000218.1:5188-9391 GCA_001800015.1 Elusimicrobia bacterium RIFCSPHIGHO2_02_FULL_57_9 | reverse complement strand
GGCTCCCGCTACGGCATTTATATCACCACCCAGGCCGCGGCCGCCCGGGTTTGGATCTCTTCAAATACCATACTGCCGGCACTTTCCGACTCCATCGACACCTACGGGATTTATCTCAACGGCCTGGTCTCGGGCGCCACCATCCAAAACAATGCCATCGTTTACCGCGACTCGGGGGGAACACCGGGCCGGACTTACTACGGCCTATACAGCCAAAGCTCGCGGGGCCTGAGCTTCGATCATAACCGCATCAACCAGCCGGGCATGGTTTCGGGGGGAAGCGCTATCGGCGCCTACTTCTCAGGCGCCCAGGCCGCCCAATTTAAATTCAACGACGTTAATTCAACGGCCGGCGCGGTGCTGCAAAACGCCTATCTATTGCAGCTTGTCAATTCAACGGTCACGATCAGGAATAATATATTCTTCTCCTCCGTCTCCGTTTCAGTCTCTTCCGCTTCTCTCCGGGCCGATCAAGCTTCAGGCTTCGACAGCAATTACAACGATTTCTTCAGCCCGAACGCCTTCAATGCGGCCTCGTGGGGCAACCAGGCCTCCCAGTTCTCCTCCGGCTGGTTCGGCAAGGACGCCGACTCAATCGGGACCGATCCGCTATGGGCCGACCCTGGGGCCGCGGCGGAGGACTTTCATCTCCGCTCCAGGGCGGGCCGCTTTAACCCGGGCGCTCAGTCCTTTGTCAACGACGGTCAAATCTCGCCCGCCATCGACGCCGGCGATCGCGCCGAGGCGGCGGCTTTGGAACCAGCGCCTAACGGCTTGAGAGTCAATTTGGGCTCTTATGGCAACACCCCTGAGGCCTCCAAATCCCTTGCCCCTCCGGTCAAAAACGCCCAGATTTTCAGGGTTGCTCCTTCCAGCATAACGGTCAACTGGTCGCCCCTTCCCGTCAGCCCTCCGGCCTCCTCATCCGAGACGGCATCGGGATACATATTGGACGCCTCCATCGTATCTGATTTTTCAAGCCTATGGGGCTCGACCGGCACGGCCAACGTGTCCCTGAGCACTTTGGTCATCGCCAATATCAGCGCCGATGGGATATTCTACTTCAGAGTGGGCAGCCTCAACAGCGACGGCGTACCCAATTATACGTTCGCCGGCTCGGCGCCGGTCAACGCCCCACCGGGAGCTATCGCGGACCTATCCACCGGCCCCGTCGTGGCGGAAGATCAGGTCCTTTTGACCTGGACGGCCCCCGGCAACAACGGATTGTCAGGCACGGCCGCCGGTTATGATATCCGCTACTCGACCGGCCCCATCACCCCGGCTAACTTCAGCCAGGCGGTCGTCTGGAGCGCGGCCAGGCCCGTGGGCGGAGCCGCCGGCACCCAGGAAACCGAAACGGTGACGGGACTGACCCCTGGCATTCTCTACTATTTCGCCGTTGAGACCAGGGACCCGGGCGGCAATATCTCGGGGCTCTCCAATACCATAAGCTATTTGGCGGGCAGCCAGGTGACGCCGAGCATTCAGGCATTCACACCTCCGGAAGGAGCGTCCGTCGTCGATGTCTCGACCGCCGTCACCGTTCGATTCTCCAAGAATTCCATGTCAACGTCCAGCTTTAACGCCGGTTTTACTCTCACGGCCGTGCTGGATAAGGACGGGGGCATCATCAACCAACCCGCAGCCGGCAACATCTCATTTTCCACGGCGGGCAGGACCATGGTTTTCGCTCCGTCGGCGCCGCTGTCCAAAAATTACACCTATGAGGTCCGCGTCACCACGGACATAAAGGATGCCGGCGGCGCCCCCGTAATAGCCGGCGCGGCCTGGAGGTTTACCACCCTTTTCGATCATTTATCGGCCAATACCATTTTAGGCCAGGCAGTCCGCCTGCAGTTCTCCGCCGACACCTTCTCAGAAGACGGTTATGTCCTGATTTCAACGACGGTCCAAAACACCCTGGTCCGCACGGCCACGCAAAAACTCAAGGCGCTCGACGGCTTTAAAAATCCGGTTCAAACCTGGGATATCCGCGTTTTAAGCGCCGCCAACGCCTCGCTTCAACCCTCCGGAAATTTGGATATTTCCCTTGACTACGGGGACTCCAACGGCGATGGGCTGGTCGACGGCAGCAATCCGCCCGTGCGCCCTTCAACCCTGGCTCTATGGTTCTTGGATGAAGCCAATGCCTTGTGGGTCAAGCTGCCCATATCCAACGTGAACACCTCGGTTCAGCGAGTCAGCTCCCAAATCCCCCATTTTTCCATTTTCGCCCTTATCGGAGCGGCTGACGCGGATTTAAGCGCGGCTTACGCCTTTCCCGTGCCTTTTAAGCCCGGCTTGGGGCATCAGAAGATTAGCTTCGTCAACGCGGGCCAGCAAAGCGTGGTGAAAGTCTACACATTGCGGGGGGAGTTGGTCTGCGAGCTGGTGACCGGCTCAGACGGAAGAGCGGAGTGGGATACGGCGAATCGAGGCGGACAGTCGACAGCCAGCGGCGCCTATCTTTACCTGATCACCAACGGACAGTCCAAGAAGGCAGGGAAACTGGTCATTATAAGATGAGAGCGGCACCAGCGACGGCAATTTTACTGGCCCTTTTGCGGGGTCCGGCCGCAGGCGGCGAGCCCGGCGGCTCGGCTCTTGATTTTTTAAGGCTGGGAGGGGGCGCCAGGCAGGCGGCGATGGGAGAAACGGGGTTGGCCGCCTGCGATGATCTGGGGTCCAGCTTCTACAACCCGGCGGCGCTGGCCGGGCTGGGCCGGCAGGAGGTGAATTTATCGCACACCCAATGGCTGGAAGGGATTTCCTATCAACAGACGGCCTACGCGCATCCGACGCTGAACCGCGGGACCATCGCCGGAGCCGTCCATTATCTTTCCTGGGGCGATATAGCCGGCTATGACGCCCAGGGAGGCCGCACGGGCAATATCAAGGTCAACGATTTAGCGCTGCAGGCCGGCTGGGGCCGGGAGCTTCGGCCGGGTTTCTATTCGGGAGCGAGCCTGAAATATATCCAGGAAACCTTGGACACGGTGACCGGCAGGACCGCGGCCGCAGATTTAGGCTTCAATTACAGGCCTTCTTTCGGCGGTTGGGCTTCGCGGTTCAAGTACGGCGCAGCCGTGCGCAACCTGGGCCCGGGAATTAAATTCATAGATAAACGGGAAAATTTGCCATGGGATGCGGGCGGCGGCATGGCCTACCGGAGCAGGGATGAGTCGCTGACCATCGCCGCGGAATTCAGCAAGCCCGCCGACAACAGCCTCCATGGGGGCGTGGGGGGGGAGTTCTGGGTCATGGACTTGCTGGCATTGCGAATGGGTTATAAGATGGGCGGGGATTTAAGCAACGGCTTCAACGCGGGATTCGGCATCCGATACGGGAAGGCGCAGATTGATTATGCGCTGGCTCATTTCGGGGCGCTGGGCTACACCCATCGCGTCGGGATGTCGCTGCGTTTCGGCGGCGTGGCGGAGGCCTGGTACGAGCGCGGCATGTCCAGCATGCGCCGGGGCGATTATGAGCAGGCCCTGCTTCACTTCGACAAGGTGCTGATGCTTAAGCCGGATCATCCCCGGGCCCTCAAGAAGCTTAAAGAATCTCATGAAAGGCTGGTTGAAAAGGAGAAGGAAGAGTGAGCAGCCCCGGTTTGGGCCTGGCCTTTTGGGTTATGGCCTTGCCTGTTTTTGGCCAGAATCCGGCAATCAATCGCCTGTTTAAGCAAGGCATCGAGCAGGCGAAAAACCAGCATTATCTCGACGCCATGAACTCTTTTCTTGGAGTGTTGGATCAAAATCCCAAGCATGAGGACAGCAAGCAATATCTTTGGGTGATCGCCAAGAAGCTGAGCGACAATAAGGCCTCCCTTGAAGAAGCCCGGGTTCAAAGGGAGTCCTGGGCGGAGCAGGCCCGTTTGAGGCTGGCCCTGCGCGAGAAGAAAAGACGGCAAATCGTGCGGCAGCTTCGGCAAGCCTTCGCCAAGGCTAAAAAAGAAGGGAGACCGGAAGCGCTTTTAGAGGCTACGGAAACGGTGGAAGGGCTCCTTCAGCAAGACCCCGAATTGTCGGCGATCAAATCCCTCAAAGCCGAGTCGGATTTTTCGGCGATCCTGGCGGGGCTTGAGAAAGCGACGTCCCAAATGGGATTCGTGGAGAAAAAACATTTATACGCGGCTCAGGGGTATCTTGCCTATTTCCGGGGCGAGTGGGCGCAGGCCCTGGAATTCTGGGCTTTGGCGGT
>MGUO01000218.1:0-5180 GCA_001800015.1 Elusimicrobia bacterium RIFCSPHIGHO2_02_FULL_57_9 | reverse complement strand
GGAGATAGCCCATTTGGCCGCCTCGGCGGAAGCCTTTTACCAAAGCGGACTCTACGCCGACGCCGTAAGCGCCTGGCGCAAAGTCCAAGAGTTGGACCCTTCTTACCCCGATATCGGCCGCCGTATTGGAGAGGCCCTCCGCCTGCAATTGGAGCAAGAGAGGCAAGAAAAGGTGCAAGGGCATATCCGTCAGGGAATCGTCTTATTCAAGCGGGGCAATGCCTTGGAAGCCGCGCAGAATTGGATCGACGCCCTCGGGCTTGATCCCCATAACCGGGAGGCGCGCAATTGGCTTAAGCTGGCGGGGTCCCGCCTTAAGATGGAGAGGAAAAGGACGCCGCCCGAAACAATCCCGGCCCCCCGATCCGCGGATTACACTCAGGTCAAGGAATTATACCGCCAAGGCTTGATTTTTTACTCGGAGGGCGAAACGGAAAAGGCGCGGGAGTCGTTTGAAGAAGTGCTCAAACAGGATCCCAAATACGTGCAAGCGCGCCGGGCCTTGGAGAGAATTGCCGGTGAGGAACCTGTCCTGCCCTAAGCGGCAGCGTCTGCCGGTTTACCAGCCGCAGGATATTTTGTAGGATTGAGCCCGATGCTAAGGATTTTTTCGGCCTTCGCCCCGCTTTTGATTTGCGCCTCCGTTGGTTCCGCCGCCCATCTGGATGTTTCCGCTTCCTACCGCATGCGCGCGCTGTCCTACAGCAACCTGAATTTGGACCTTAATAATAAGAACAACCATTCTTTTATATCCAACGACGCCCGTTTGGGCGTGGCCGCGCGTAAAATCTCCCTGGAAAGGCAAGGCGGGGGGGAATCGACCATGGACGTGGGCCTGCTTTTGCATGCCCTGGGGGTGGCCGGCTCGACGGTTTCCCTGCAAAGCCCCTTGGACGGGGCCGCCAATCATTATCCCAGCGCTGATTTGACTCCCTTCATCGAAAACGCCTACCTGCGCGTCAACAGGCTGTTCTCCGCCCCGATAGAAGGAACTTTCGGACGCCAAACTTTTAAACTAGGCAGCGGCCTTCTGCTTGATGACGATGGCGCGGGCTTAACCGGCGTAAGCCTCATAGGAGAACTGCCCTGGAAGGGCCTGAAGGCCGGGGGCTTTATCTTTAACGATAAAAACCCTCAATTCGGCGCGCCTAACAGCCTGGATTTATTCGGCATGATCCTGGCCTGGCCCACGGAAGGAAGCTGGGAATTAAGCCAGCTCTTTGAGCGCGACCGCTCGGTACAAACCATTTTCGGCTGCTCTTTCACCGACCCGGCCACCGGCCTGGCGACGACCTGCCTTGTTTCGAAGGCCCTGCGCAGCTTCACCAGCCTGCGCTATCAAATCAATTACGGCCCCATGATGTTTGACGGCGAGGCCGTGCTGCAGCGCGGCGCCGCCACGCCCACCGGACCCACCCCGGCGCCCAACCACATCACCTATAACGGCAACGCGCAGGTGGTCCGAGCCAAATGGAAGCAGCCTTTATATAAAACCGGCCAAGGCATCGCCCGCATATGGATCGCGCGGGGAAGCGGCGATGATCCGAGCACCAAGACTTCCGATGAAGCCTTTTTCCCGTCACGCGGCCATCGCTTTAACGGCCTGGAGCGCGCGGGATTGGGGGAATTCTTCGGCGCCACGCCTTATGACGCCTACGGGGGGAATTACTCCACCAGCGCACTCGGCGGCCTGCGTCAGGGCAACAGCGGCATCATCGTAACAGGAGCCGGCTACAGCCCGCCGGCTTATAAGGGTTTGGGGTTGGATGTGGACTATTTCCTGTTTCAAGCCGAACGCATCCGCTCCGGCTCGCGCACCTTGGGCATGGAATGGGACGTGCGTCTGCGCTATGCGATTATGGATAACTTCACGCTCTCGGCCACGGCGGCTATTTTCAGGGCCGGCACGGCTTCCAACGCGACTCGCAATACTTCCCGGAAGTACGCCTTCGAGGTTTCCGGCAGATTTTAGCGCGCGCAACCCGCTAACGCGTCGCGGTGACGATGTCGTCTTTCGCCGTCAAGTTGCCGGCTGAACAGACGGTCACGGTCTCGGGAACCAAGCCTTTGCCTTCCGAATGATCCGCAGCCTGCTCCTTTTTCTTAAAAGCAGCCATGGCTTCCACCCCGGACTGGAAACATTCAACGGCGGCAAGGGGGGTGTCGGAGCGGGCTCCCCGGCAAAGATGAACCGCCTGCTCCGAGGCCGCCTCGGCATAGTAGCCGGCCGTGGCTTTAATAATAGGGAAAGCCGCCCGGTGGCAGATAACGGGGGCGTCATCATTAGCGCCCTCGCAAAGCTCAGAGGCCTGCTTGAAGAAGCGGCCCTTAGTGGGCTTGCGCGTCACGATCAACTGGTCCGAATCGCTTGCCAAGGCCTTTATTTGCGGCAAGGCCGCTTTGTAGCAGGCGCCTCCTTTATCCTTGATTTTAAAGACAATATCCCCAGCCTGGCTTACGGACGCCAGGGCGAGGACAAGGCCGGCTATTTTTATTTTTTTCATATTCCCCTTCCCCAAAGACTAGTCGTCCGGGATACTCCACCCATCCTTAAACCGCTTTTCCTCTTTCTTCGTGATATTGGCAATGGCGCCCAAAGCTGAAAAAATGCCCAAAGCTTTACCATTCCCCTTACCATTCCCAGTAAACCGTTTTGCTTAAATCTCCGCTCGAATCGACGCGTGTCGCCATCCTTTCGCGGCACGGTACACCGCGTCTCCATGATACTAGGCAGGCCTACTGCGCGCCTGGGCCGACTGGACCCCCGCTAGCCGGCATTGGGCCCACGATTTGCTGGGTCTAAAGTCCCAAGCGGCGCCGCGGGGGCAGGCTGTTCCACATCTCCATCCACACCTTCATGTCTTTAACTTGACATATAAATTTTATTTAAGACTTATAAGTCATTAAATTTGACGTATATATCCCATGTTTACGGTGTCAAAATGCTTATTCATGGCTTATCCACAAGCCGTTGTCATATAGCGCTATATATGTCATAATCAGGACATGGCTGATAAGCTTTCTCATAGGATTCGCCTCAAGCTGCCGGGCGGCGCGGAATTTGAAGCCGAAGGCTCCCCGGAATTCGTGGATAGGGAAAGGAAAGAATTTCTCGGCAGCCTACGCCAAGTCCCCGCCATAATGCCCGAGGCCGCGCAAGCGCCCCTCGGCCAGCCCCACATAGCCTGGGATAGCGTCACCGAAATCAAGGACAAAAACATCCAACTACGGGCCAAATTAGGCGGCGGGAGATCCGAGAAAGATGCCTGCCTGGTGCTTTTGGCAGCTTCCCAAAGGCTCTTAAATCAGCCCAAGCCTACGGCCACGCAACTCGCCAAATGGCTGCGCAACTCAGGCTACCCCATATTAAGGATGGACCGATCTCTCCAGGATGCCGTGACCCAGGGCGAACTGCTTTCCTCTGGATCCCGGCGCGCCAGGCGCTATGAATTAACGGCCCCCGGCCGGCTCAAAGCCTACATCCTTGCCAACCAATTGACCGCCGCAATCACCGGAAATTCCTAAGCGAACGCCTTCGGAACTCAATTCTGCACAATATCTAACTTACGATAATAATTATTATGTTACATAATAGGCCATGAGGATTGCGCATTCAATTTCAAGAAGCGTTATAATAAAATTAAAATTTCCCTAGGAATACTAACGGCATTTATGAATTTTCGCGATATTTTATTAGATTTTTTAAATTAGCAGTCCTAAAATACCTGGAAAGTTGGAAACTTTCCAGGTATTTTTAGACCCCCAAAAAAGCCGGCCCCGAAATTCCTTAAAAAGTTGCCAACCTTTGGAGAAGTTCTGAGCTGCCTGCTGACCCTCAAAAAGACCAGGAAAGATAGGCCTGGATCAATCCAAAATGTTGGCAACTTTTGGAGACAAAATGTCCGGAAATAATTGGAGCCAAAAAACCCAAAGAAGGGATTTGGGCCAATAACAAGGAAAATGGCGGGCCTTTGAAAAAACCAGGGCAGGGCAATGCCACACATAAGGGAAAGACCTAGCAGGAACCTGGGTCAAAAGAAAACCTTAAAGGATCAAAAAAGAAAGGCAAGAAGGTGTTTAATGGTCTCTAAGACTGCGGGGAATGGCTGGAAGTTGACTGTTTCTCAGGCACGAAAATCCCAAATCCAATCAACCCATAGCCTGCCAGAATCAAAAAAGGACATAGCTGGGAGGCCCAGTTGCGACCCATGGGATCTGTCATGGAAAGAACGATAAAACCAGCCAAAAGAATTCCTATTCCGGCTGTTATAACCTTTTTTCCGCGCTGCGAGAGAGTCCCCGGGGAAGGGCCGGCGGCGCACGAGTCGGGAGCATTCCCCTCTCCCTTTTTATTTTTTCTTCCCATAACCGGCCGCTTCCAGGCGCGCGGGCACCGGAATGGTGAATAAAAACGTCGCGCCTTGGCCGACTCCCGGGCTTTCTACCCAAAGCCTCCATTTATGGGCTTCCACGATTTCCTTGGCTATGGAAAGCCCCAACCCCAACCGGCCTCCTGTTGCGGACGTCTTGCCTTGATAGAAGCTGCGGAATATCCTTTCCAGTTCATCCGGCGCAATACCCTCCCCGGTGTCGCGCACGGCCAATTGTATTTCCTGTTTGTTCCCATCCACCGGCAACCGCCTAAGAATGATGGTGATTTCTCCCCCTTTCAAGGTGTGCCGTATGGCGTTTTCCAGGAGATTGTTGAGCACCTGGGCAATGCGCTTTTTATCCGCCCTGATTTCCGGAAGATTCGGCTCTATATCCGCTTTTAATGCGATTCCCCGGGCCTGGGCCCTGGCTTGCGGCCCCATGGATATCTCCTCCACCATGGCTCCTGGCGCAAACATCGCGGTCTCCAGGCGCAGCTTTCCTTGCTCGATAGAGGCCCAATCCACCAGATCGTCTATTAGACGCGAAATTTGGCCGATGCCGTTGGAAATGTAGGCGACTCTTTTTTCCTGCTCGTCATTAAGGGAAATCGTGGTCAACAACATCTCAAAGCTGACCTGCAGCGTCATCAGCGAATTGGAAAGATCATGCGAGGCCATGGACATGAACTTGGACTTCATTTGGCTCAAGCTGGTGAGCTTTTCATTGGCCATGCGCAAATCTTCGATCAGGCGTTTGTTTTCGCGAAGCCATGCGCAAATCTTCGATCAGGCGTTTGTTTTCGCGAA
>MGUO01000217.1:9784-10632 GCA_001800015.1 Elusimicrobia bacterium RIFCSPHIGHO2_02_FULL_57_9 | reverse complement strand
CGCGTTTTTTTCCGGCGGATAGGTGTTTTCCAGCAGGGCGCGTATGGATAAGCGGAGGGATTCGGCCTTGTCAAAAAACGGGCCCAGCCAGCAAGGCTCTTGTCCGATGGTTTCGAAGCGGGAAACGTAAAAGACTCCTGCCGCGCCGCGATCGGAGAGATAGCCGCGTTCGTCGAATTCGCCCGGGTTGCGGGGCGATCTGCCGGTTCTAAGTTTCCCATAAATCTTGAGAACATTTCCCGGTTTAAGCCCAGCCGGCGCACCAAACCGGACAAGGAGCCTGAGCTTGAGCGGGGTCGTTTCCAGGCGCCGAAGGAGGGCGAAAGCGGCGGTTTTTCGGCTGTCCGTGAGGGGGCAATCGAGTAAAATCTCCGCTTCAAGAGCGGGGGTGGATAGATAACGAGCCAGATTCTCCGGCAGCCGGGCCTCGAAAAAACCCGTGCGGCGCAGGAAGCAAAGCAGCAGAATATAGGCCGTAAGACAGCCAAATAGCGGGCGCTTGAGGCGCGAAAGGGGCACATATATGATACGTTTCCGACCCCGGTTTTGTTGCGGACCTCAATGAGCCGCCGCGCGGCGAGATGACGCCGGCAATGCCCGGAATTATTCCCAGGGAGTGCAGGCAAATTGATATACTCACTTCGTGGCGGGACATTTTAAGAAACGTCGCACTCACGGCCCCAGCAAGAACGAGGAAAAAGTCATGCGCGCTAAGATCGCTGAAAATCAGGCGCGGCTGATTCTGAGCTCAAGATTTCCCTCGATAAAACAATTAAGGATCCATTACGTCTTCCTTGACGCCCGCCAGCGGACTCTCAACGAAGAGACTGTGACGTTAGGGCCTTGCG
>MGUO01000217.1:4640-9753 GCA_001800015.1 Elusimicrobia bacterium RIFCSPHIGHO2_02_FULL_57_9 | reverse complement strand
GCCGGCCTTGCCTTCTCCGAAGCCAGCGCTAAATGCCCGGAATCCCTCTACGCGTCTTCGCTCGAGGCCTGCGGCTGCGAGATTAAATGCCGGATGGATATCGAGTATTTCCCCGGAGCTGTTATCGGCGATGCCATTCAGTAATCTGGGCCTTCATCCCGATGTCGTGCGCGGAGTCAAGGCCATGGGATTTACCGATCCCACTCCGATTCAGCTGCAGGCCATTCCCCTGCTGCTTAAGGGGGAGGATATCATGGCCTGCGCCCAGACCGGTAGCGGCAAGACGGCGGCTTTTGCCTTGCCCATACTGCAGCGCTTATTGGAGCAGCCCCGCCCGGGCCTGCGCGCTCTCATCATCGTGCCGACCCGGGAGTTGGCGGCCCAAGTGGAGACCACGCTGCGCGACTGCGGGCGGTTTACGCCGTTTAAGGTCGCGCTGGTCATCGGCGGCGTGGGTTATCACGGCCAGCGGCAAGCATTTGCCGCCGGCGCCCCGATCGTGGTCGCCACTCCCGGAAGGCTGTTGGACCATCTCAAGCAGGGCGGCGTTCGCCTGAATCAAGTCGAGCTATTGGTGCTTGATGAGGCGGACCGCATGCTCGACATGGGATTTTTGCCCGCCATCCGCGATATACTGGGCCGCCTGCCGCGCCAGCGCCAGACCATGCTTTTTTCGGCCACCCTGGCGCCCGAAATCGAGCGCATCGCGGCTTTTGCCCTGCGCAATCCCCGGCGCGTTGAAATTTCCCGCCCGAGTTCCGTTGCCGAGGGCATCAGCCAGGTTGTCTATCCCATCAGCCAGCAGCAGAAAACGCAGCTTTTGATGGCTTTGTTGGAAGCCACCCAAATACGTTCCGGGGTTATATTTTGCCGGACTAAGCACGGAGCCGACCGGCTGTCGCAAAGGCTTAAGGAGAATGGGCTTTCCATCGGGGTTTTGCATGCCAACCGCACGCAGGGACAACGCACCGCCGCGATGGACAACTTCCGCGAGGGAAGAACCCAGATACTGGTGGCCACCGACATAGCGGCGCGGGGCATCGACGTGCGGGAAATCAGCCATGTCATCAACTATGACTTGCCGCGGCATCCGGAAGATTATGTGCATCGGGTCGGCCGTACCGCGCGGGCCTACGGAGTGGGAGACGCCATCACCCTGATGTCCCCTGAGGAGCAGTCTTTCCTAAGCGCTATCGAGCGTTTCGTGGGACTCGTTTTTCCACGGGCCATGCTCCCAAATTTTCCTTATACCGTCGCGCCTCTTTTAAAGGCTCCCAGGCCTAAAACATTCCGGGATATGAATTGGAGCCGCTTCCGCAGAATAACACGGAGGAGATGATGATGATCAAAAGAGCGGGGTTGTTGCTGTTGGGGTTGGCCGTCGTCACGGTTGCGCTGGCTGCCGAGACTTTTCAGATAGATCCGATGCACAGCGGGGCGATGTTCCGCATCAAGCATATGGGCATCAGCACGGTGTCCGGGCGCTTCGACCGATTCACAGGCAGCATTGACTATGACGAGAAAAATCCGAAGAGTTGGAAGGCTTCGGCGACTATTGAAACCGCCAGTGTCAACACCAACATCGGCAAGCGCGACGATCATTTGCGCTCCGCGGAGTATTTCGACGCGGCTCAATACCCGCAAATCGTCTTTAAGAGCGGCAAGGTCTCCGCGGTCAAGGAAAACAAGGCCAAGCTCGAGGGCAATCTGACCATGCACGGAGTGACCAGGCCGGTGGTCCTGGATCTGGAGATCGGCGGCACCATGAAAGACCAAGAGGGGAAAACCCACTTGGGCGCCGCGGCCACGACCAGCGTCAGCCGCAAGGACTTCGCCGTAGGCAAAGAGACGCCCATGCTTGGAGACAAGGTTGATATTATTCTGGAAATAGAGGCCGTGCCCGCGAAGTAACGTTGTGACGTTCGGCGACTCTTGACGGGCCGGCGCAATACCGCTATCTTTAAGGCCGTATGGAGCAAGGCCGGACGTCGTATCTTTACGTTTTCGCGCTTCTCCTTTGGCTGGCGGCTTTCGCGGCCGAGGTCCGGCAGATAGGGCGTTGGGCCTGGGCTTTGGCCAAAAGCGTGGAGCGGACCGAAACCCAGGTTGAGATGCTTAACCGCCAAGCGCGGGAGAACGTCGGCCTGGTCAAACAAGCCCGCTATCAATCCCAGGAACTGGAGTTTCTCGATAGCCTGCCGAATATCCTGCCCCAGGATAAGGGTTATCTAAGAACGCAGAAAGCCATTTCGGACGAAGTTCAAGGCCTGCGGCGCAAGCTCTCCCGCGATTTGCGCGACAGCCTGCATGTGATCGTAGACGCCAAGGCCAACAAACTCTATTTTAAAAAAGGCTTTAAGTTGCTCTGGCAGGCGGACTGCTCGGTGGGCCGCGGGGGAAGCTTGATCGATAAGAAAACCGGCCGGCGCTGGGTATTCGTCACGCCGCGCGGCGAGTTCAAGGTCATGGCCAAGGCCGAGAATCCGGAATGGAAAAAGCCGGATTGGGCGTATGTCGAGTCCGGCGAGCCCATTCCGCCCCCGGAGGATTCCAGCCGCATCGTTTTGGGCGAGCTGGGGCCTTATGTTCTCAACCTGGGCGACGGCTATTTGATACACGGTACCAAGGATGAAAGCGTGCTGGGCCGTCCCGCTTCCCACGGCTGCGTGCGTTTGGGAGCCGACGATCTGAGGAAGCTTTATGAAAATGCCTCAATTGGAACCAAGGTCTATATCATTTATTGAAAAGGCCGGCGCCTTTTTGCGGGCGATCTCGCAAACGGCCCGCCCCGAGTTAATTGTAACCGCGGGGGCGGTGATTCTTCTGGTTCTAAACGCTCAGCGCATCGTTTTGAGGAAAGCGGTCCAACCCGCGCAAACCGAGCTCGAAATCCTGCTGGAGAGGCGAGAGGAATCGACCCTGATAGTAGGTGAAAATATCGCTTTGCGCGAGCTGAAAAGCAGGGACATCTCGCGCTTTAAGTCCGACCTGTCTTTGCTCACCCAGTCGCGCCGGGCCCTATACGAAGGGGGGTTGCAGCTGCAGGAGGAAAAACGGCTTCTCGAAAAGCAATGGGAGATCATGAGCACGTATTTGCTCATCGATGAGGAAGCCGGGAAAATTCATGTGATGCGGGAGGAACAATCCCTGGAGAGCTATCCCATCGAATATTTCCCGGCGCAGATTTTCGGCCCGCAGATCGCGGCACTCGCGGCCACGGCTGCCATAGTTTCCAAGGAGCGCTTCGCCCACCCCGAGCGGGGCAAATCCGAGGAGGTCAACGGGCAGCTTCAGTGGGAACCGCCGCAGGTGGGCCAATCCATCCGCAGCAACGCGTTGGGAGAATACGTGATGTTCACCAAGGGGCCGCTGATTCTGCACGGACCGCCTAAAAAGCCGGAGGAGCACGGCGCCTTTGCCCATTACTGCCTGGGTTTGAGCCTTCCCGTGGCCCGCCGCCTTTATACCAACAGCTACATAGGAACCAAGGTCAAGTTCAAGCAGGCCGTGTCGGCAGGTTTTTCCCAAGGAGTCCGGCGATAGAAAGAAAAGACCGTCCCCTCGGTTTGCTTGACGTCACCTGCTTCGGGATCAACGCGATCGTAGGCTCGAGCATTTATCTATTTCCCGGACGCCTGGCCGAACTTCTGGGGCCCGCCTCGATATTGTCCTTTGGATTGACCGCCCTGCTGTTAAGCCCCGTCGCCCTTTGCTTCGCGCAGGCAGCCTCTCTTTTTAACAGCCACGGCGGCCCGTATCTTTACGCGCGCAAGGCCATGGGGCCGGCTGTCGGATACGGGATAGGCTGGATGTGCTGGCTGACCAGCGTTTTCGCCGTGGCGGCGGTGGCCAACGGCATAGCCGTATACCTCGGTTTTTTTAATCCTGATTGGGGGGCTCCCTTGACGGCCAAGGCCGCCGCCGCCGCGGTCATTCTAGGGACGGGGGCGGTTAATTATTACGGCGTCAAACAGGGAGCCTGGACTTCTAACTTTTTTACCGCGGCCAAACTGATTCCCTTGGCTCTTTTTGTCATCATCGGCCTGCCTCAGATCGACTTGAGGCTCTTTGACTCCTTCGCCCCGCATGGCTTTAGGCCGTTGGGAGCCGCCTGTTTCCTGGCTTATTTCGCCTTTCAAGGCTTTGAAGTGGTGCCTGTGCCGGCAGGAGAAGTTGATAAGCCGCAAAGGAATATTCCCTTGGCGGTGCTGGGGTCGCTGGCGTTTTCCGCCGTCTTGTATATGCTGGTGCAGGCCGTGGCCGTGGGCGTTTTTCCGGGGCTGGCCGGTTCGCAGCGTCCCTTGGCGCAGGCCGCCTCGCGCGTCATGGGCTCTGCGGGCGCGGCCATGCTGGCGGCGGGAGCGGCTGTGTCCATGATCGGATTTATCGCGGGCTCAAGCCTAGGCACTCCCCGCTATCTAGTCGCCTTGGCCCAAAACGGGGACCTGCCCCCGGCTTTGGCCGGATTGCATCCGCGCTTCAACACGCCTCATCGCGCGGTGGCGCTGACCACGGCCTTTTCCCTGGCCGCTGCCCTGCTTTTGGATTTCAACAAGCTGGTGGACTTTGCCAACGTGGTCATATGCGCTCAATACATCGCCGCCTGCGCGGCCGTTTTTCTGCTTAAGCGCAAGGAGAACCCGGCCGGATTCTTTCTATCGCCCTGGGCCGCGCTGCCGATTTTCGCCGTCGCCGCGACCTTATGGCTGGGGGCTCAAGGGGAGCCGGCTCAGCTTATATGGTCTGTCCTGCTTTTGGCGCTGGGATTCTGCGTCCGCGCGGTGTTTCGCGCTGTTAGTTGATCCGAACGCCATCGGCCGCGAACTCGAGGCGGTTGATGAAGCTGTTTCCGTAGCCGCGGATGTCCGCAAGGGTTCGAGCCGCTTGCGAGGCTGCGGCTTTTAGGGTCGCGGCGGAGAGTTCGAAAGCGTCCCAAACGTTGATAAAGCCGTTTCCGTATTTCGTCTCATCGGAGTCATTCGCGCTCATCTTGGCGCTCTGAGTCCCGGCCCATGCCGCCAAATCGAGCGCCAAAAGGACTTTCGCCCGTCTATCAACCATCTTAGGAAGATAATCGCCGAGCAAAACCAATATGGCGCGGGCCAGCTGCAAG
>MGUO01000217.1:0-4622 GCA_001800015.1 Elusimicrobia bacterium RIFCSPHIGHO2_02_FULL_57_9 | reverse complement strand
TCCGCCGTCGAGTTCCTCAACAGGATATCCATTCCCAGGGGGCACGGCGGAAATCACATTGACCCCGATGGCGGCGCGGGTGGGGCGGCGCGGGTAATTGTTATATCGTCCATCCTTGTTGTTCTGCGCGGCCCAAGGGCTCAGCTTGCCCCGGGAAGAAAAACCAGCTATGTTCTTGCCGGCATCGGTGGCCGCGATGGCCGAGATGCGGTCGACGACTCCTATTTTCTTTCCATGAATGACTAAATCAACTTGCGCCGTGGCAATGGCGGGCCCGCCGATGGTGTTGGGTCTTGAGCCCTCGTTTCCCGCTGAAATTGAATGATGAACCCCCAACTCGAGGGCCTGCTTTTCCATAAGCGTGGCGATTCTGCTGCCGCCTTTTGCTGCCGGCATGAATCTGTCGCTGACCTGCCCGGATGTGTCGCCCCAGCTATTGCCGGTCGCCAGCGCCCCGGCCTTAGCCACGGCCATTTCCAGTTTGAGCAGGATGTCGCCTTCCGAAGCCGAACCGTTCGGGAAAATATTGAACGCGTAGCCATGATAGTTGCTGCGGTCCATCCCGATGGTGATTCCTGCCACATGGAAGCCATGAATCTGTCCGTCCGGCTTTCCTCCCACTTCTTGGACGAAGCGGCCTTTAAGGAAAGGGTGGCTGTCGGACTTCATATAGGTGTCCATCAAAGCCCAGGGTATAACTGGATTTTTCTCGGGATTGCCCTTGCCGATGACCCTTTCAATTTCGGCTTGCAGCTTGTCGGAGCCGATGATTTGAGCGATCTCTTTAAGTCCAACTGAGCGCGCGGGCCCGACAATCGGGCGCGGAAGCGCAATGACCCCTCCGGCGTCGGCCTCGTATCCCTTGGCCTTCAGCTCCTGGACCATCTCCTCCTGGCGCTCAGCCGGCACATGATAGATCATGGTATTAATCCGATTAACCAGGCCGACGGGCTGCGCTTCGAATCTATACTGCAGGAAAGATGAGGGAAGGCCGATAAAGGAGCTTTCTTCCCATAGGCTTTGTTTTGAGTCTCCGAATTGCAGGGCCATCAGGCCGCTTGAGCGAGCGCGCGCGGATAAGCCCCGAGGCACCGTGACGAGCACTTCAACGGGGCGCTGAGACGCCAGCCGCGGCGGATTAAAGGGGAGGCTGCCTGCGGACGCGGCTAACGAGAGAGAGAAAACGGCTAATGAGATTTTCGCGGCCGAGAAAAACGATTTCATAAAGAAGCTCATCGTATCTTTAAGTTCCCAAGTCAAATTAGCAGTTTGCCCGGCGCTGCGGCATGGGTCTTCCGGGCAAAAATTACAAGCTAAAGGGCTCATATGCTTTTGGGACTTGAGGGAGGCTGCTATGTGCATGACGCGGCGGGCCTGAAAAAGATATTATACTTACAACGATAAGAATGAGATGGTGCCGGTAAAATAGCCGCCAACGGCAAAGAAATCCACCGCCGCGTCATGATCGGCATGGGGGCGTTTACCCTGGCCACCGGCCTTGCCGCCGCCTTTTTGGTTTTCTCCGGCCCCGGCGAGCTTCCCCCGTTGCTTTACGGCCGTTTGCGCAAGCCCGAGCCGGCTCCTATCCCGATTATCCGGCGTCCGCGCAGTTCTCTGGTGAGCTGGAAAGAATGGAGCAAGGACTCGCTTGACGAGGCCAAACGGAAAGACCGGCTTATTCTGCTTAATATGCGCTGGTTCGGCTCCCGGGCCTGCCGCGTTATGGATGAAACGACCTACGCCGATCCTGCGACGGCTGAGTTTATCGCCAAGAACTTCATCCCGGTGCGCGTTGACGGCGACCAACGTCCGGATCTGGCCCTGAGATATTTCTCGGGCCGTCCTACGACTGCCTTGCTTCTTCCCACAGGGGAGATTCTCGATAGCGGCTCTTCCATGCCCGCCCCGCTATTTTTAAAATGGGCGCAAACCCTTGAGCCGGCTTTCCGGAAAAATCGGGTGAAAGTCATGGAGGCCGCCCATCAGGCCCTGGAGAAGCGCCGCGAGCTCGCCATGGAGACTTTCGCGCGCGAAGAAAAAGCGCGAAGCTCCGAGCGCAAGGCGGAGGTTCAAGTCAAGCCCACGCTGTCCGAGGATCCGGTCTGGGGAGGCTATTTCCATTCGGCACTAGGCTCGAGAGGCATCAAAGAGTACGAAAAAAGGCTGGAGGATCAGGCCGCGGCTTTAGCAGACTTGGCCCATAGGGATCCGGAAGCTGCGCAGCGCACCATGGCTTATGTGTCCTTATTTCTCTGCGACCCGCAGGGAGGTTATTACGCCGGCCAGGCCGGGGAATTGACGAGGGATAACACAATCATCGAAGGAGAATATTATTTTTCCTTGCCGAATAAAAAACGCTGGGCCCTCGGTTTTCCCCTGGCTGACACCAGGATTTTCGCGGCGGCCAACGGACGCATGGCCGCGGCCGTGCTTCGGGCTTCGGAAATCGGCGAGCCGGGGCGCGCTCATGCGCTCAAAACCCTGGATAGATTTTGGCAAGAAGGGATTACGGCTGGGACGGTGAAGCATGAATTAGGCGGAGAAGTCACGATTTTTCTGGATGATCAGATCGCCATGGCTAAGGCCTATTTGGCCGCTTATAGCGCAACCGGTCGGCGCCGGGATTTAGACCGGGCCTCCGCCATCATCGCGGCGACGGAAGAGTGGTTGTGGAATAAACAAGCCCAAGCTTTCTACGACCGTCCGGCCTTGGGCGAATTGCCGGAGGGATTGGACCGGCTCCTGGTTCCCAGTTTAAACCGAGAAGCGCTGCTTTTAAAGGGAGCGGATTAGCGGCGCTTAAGAGGACGCTCTTGAGTCCAGCGGAATCTGGATGAGCAAGCAAAGGACTTCTCGTCGGGGACTTCAGACGGCTAAAGTCTTACAAATGTCTTAACTGCGGCAATTCCCTCAGCTGCTCGTAATTTTAACCGACGCGCGCTTACCAGGCGTCTTTTTGGGTGAGGGTGCCGCTCTTTCCCAGAGAGATCAGATAGTCGGCGACCGCGGAAATTTCATCGCCTTTAAGCACTTCGCCCCATTTAGGCATGACGATCATGGGCGCCGGGGCGCCCGGATCAGCCGCGGCGGGAATGACGCCGCCGCGGATTTTGTTCTCCAATTCTTGCTTGGTATAGCCTTCAGCCACTTTCATCAAGGACGGAATCAGCCCGCCGACGACATTATTGTTGGGATAGCCCCCGCGGCCTTTCTCGGCGTGGCAGGCCACGCAGCCCGCCTTGTCGAAGAGCATTTCGCCTCTCTTGACCGCGTCGGCCATCACGCCGGGACGATTCCAGGGCCGGCCGTTTTTATCCCAGGCTTGGCCTTTAAGGGTTCCAAGATAGGACACGAGATTTTGCCGGATATCATCGGGCAGATTGAATTTAGGCATGACCGTTTCCCTGCGCCAGGAATGCGGGTCTTTAAGCCAGCCGTCCAGCCACTGCGGGCTTTTCCTAAAACCGATGAAGCTTAAATTGGGGCCGTAGGCGCCGCCCTTATCGCCCACCTGGTGGCATTGCACGCAGCCCAATGCCTTAAAATAAGCTTCGCCCCTGGCCGCCGGCTCCAAGGCCTTTTGCCGCGAGCAGGCGGCCAGGGCGCCCAAGCCGAGAATCAAAATCAATCGTCTGATTTTCATTAGAGGCCTCCCAGCAGGAGCAGAGAAAATAAAAGGGGCAGATAGGCCAGCGAGGCTAGAAAAAGGCGGCGCGTGTCGACGGCGGCCAAGGTCCAGCTGGCCCGCATGCCCAAGCCGAGATAAGCCGAGCTTAGGACAAGGGCTCCCACGCCGTAGCCGAGGCCCGCCATGCCGTAAAAGCTGGGCATAAGGCTGGCGGGGAGAATGGTGAAGGAATGAACCGCGATTTGAACCGCGGTCAGCCTACCCCGCGGGTCGATGACGGGGAAGGTCTTAAACCCCGCCCGGGCGTAGTCTTCGCGATGCATCCAGAATATGGCCAGGAAATGGGGAATCTGCCATAAAAACTGAATGGCAAAAAGAATCCAGGCGCCGAGGCTTAAGTCTCCTTGGGCAGCGGCCCAGCCGATAAGAGGGGCTGTGGCGCCGGCGGCCGCGCCGAGCCAGGTGGCATAATGGGTTATCTGCTTAAGCGGCGTGTAGCCGAGAAGGTAAACGACGATGGTCAGGGCCGTTATAAGGCAAGACGCCGTCGCCGACTTCCAAAATAGAATGGCGGCGCCTGATAACGCCAACGCCAGGCCGAACGTGAGCCCATGGCGTGGGCTCACGCGGCCCGCCGCGATGGGGCGATTGCGGGTTCGCGCCATTAAGCCGTCTTGCTTGCGTTCGATCAGCTGATTAAGACAGCCGCAAGCGGCCGAAGCCAGGCCCACGCCGAGCAAGGTCCAAAAAAAGACGTTTGAAACCGGCGAGCCTGAGGCGGCGTAGCCTAAAGCGGCGGTGGCCATGACCATGACCGCGATGCGCGGCTTGCAGAGGATCAGATAATCCTTCATTGCGCGCGATAAGCTCTTAAAGTCCATATCAGGCATGTTCCCAGAATCAAGGCTCCCGAGGCCACGTGCATCGTGGGCACAACGGCCGTCGCCCAATCTGAGCGAAAGTCCGACAGCAGGCCGTTGCGATAGGAAAGATA
>MGUO01000216.1 GCA_001800015.1 Elusimicrobia bacterium RIFCSPHIGHO2_02_FULL_57_9 | reverse complement strand
GGAGAAAAGGGATCACGGCGAAACCGATTATCAGCGAGGAGACCTTCACGTAAAGGGGGATAGAGAAGCCGGATCGCAGGCGGGAGAGTTCCTCGGGAGTATAAAGAGCCTCTATCAGCTTCTTCTGCTTGGAAAGATGGGCATCTATCATGGCCACCACGAGCGCCGCCTGCGCAACGAAGGCGACGGCTGAGGCGGCGTATTGCTTCCAGGAAAGTATTCCCAGCAGGCCGGGTATGCCCAGCGCAACTACCTGGGCGATGACCAGCATAAGGAAGGCGTCGCGGTAGATATTCCCCAGCCGGATCCGGATCTTCGCTTTAAGTTTCTCGTCCGGCTTCATCACGTAGAGATAAGCCGGCCGCCCCCAGAGATAGGTAAGCAGGAGCATCACCAGGAAGGGAACCCCGATATTTATCCCCTGGTGCCGCGTCCCGAGGGTCATATTGACCATCGCCCCCGCTGCCTTGGGATCTCCGGAAAAGGCGGCCATCGCTATCCTGAAGAAGGCTGAATTCACAAAAGACAGGAACAGCGGTATCGTCAGGAGATTGAAGAACTCCTTCAGCTTTTCTTTACGCGCCGCCTTTTCCGGATCGCCGAACAATATAATATCTTTCATATGAACCTCAGAAAAACCCAATATATTATGGCATTTATGAAAGTCGGGGGCAGCCCCGCTCCGGCGAAACGCAGTTTATGGAAAGCGGGCCTCAGGTTTTGGCGCGAACGAGGCTCTCATAGTCTTCCGGCGTATCGATGTCGCGTATTATTTCAGGGTCGGTGACTTCCAGGTCGGCTATTTTTACCAGCGGATTATGGGTCACCCAGTGCAGGCCTTTTTCAAGAGGGCCTTCGAAGCACAGGCTTTTATACCGGGCCGGGATGATCATCGGGTGCCCGCGCTTCAGCTTAGAGTCGGAAACCCTGAGCGTGCGGGGGATGACTACGGAGTCTTTATTATAGGACCAGAACTCTATTATTTTTTTATAAGTGTCGGGCAGCACGGCAGGCTGGTCGGCCAGGCAGACCATGAAAGCCTCGGTATATTCCGAGGCGAAGCCCAGCCCGGCGCGCAGCGATGAGAGCTGCCCGTTCTCCGGCTTGAGGTTCACGGTAACTTTCTCCCCCACCGG
>MGUO01000215.1:8248-9987 GCA_001800015.1 Elusimicrobia bacterium RIFCSPHIGHO2_02_FULL_57_9 | reverse complement strand
CTTTCCACGCGAGCTTTGCGGGGGAAGATAGGGACTGTCGGTCTCAAGCACCAGGGGCCGGGCCCCGACTTCCTTGAAAGCCCGGCGCAACTCGTCGTTTTTTGGATAGGTAACGGGCCCATCTACGCCTAGAGCAAAGTCAAGCCCTGAGCAGAATACCGCATCCCCTGTATTTCCCGAGAAGCAATGGACTACCCCATGAAAACGGCTGTTTTTGGGCGAGCGGGTATAAAGATTTTTAAAAACAGCGCGCAAATCCTCGTAGGCCCCCCGGCAGTGGACCACGGCCGGCATATCCAACTCTTGGCAGGCGGCCAAGAGCTTCTCCAAGGCCTTGATTTGAACCAGGCGGGGGATGTCCGTCTTTACGTAGTCCAGGCCGATTTCGCCGACGGCGACTACTTCGGGAAGCTTCGCCTTGAGTTTTAGGTCCTCCAATAGCTTGTCGGAGAATTCCGCGGCGTAATAGGGATGAAGCCCCAGGCAGCAGCGCAACTGCGCCGGCCTGGCCCGCGCAAGGGCGATGGCCGCCGCCCACTCGCAAGGGGCGTCCGTGATCTCAACGATGCGCGCCACTCCCGCCTCCGCCGCCCGTTTCAATACCGCGTCGCGGTCGGGGGTGAAGGGTTCACTGCAAAGATGCGCGTGGGTATCCCAAAACTGCACGCCCTATTTTGAAAAATATTTCCAGCGTCGCCAAGCGGAATCGCGGTCGTCGGCTTTGGCTCGCAGCTTTTCTTCCACCTTATTCCAGCCCTCGTCATCCTCGCCCTGCGGCATGGTCATGCTGAGCCACGCGCGTTCGCTGGGGGTTTCGCTTGCGGCTTGAACCTCGTGCGCCGGAACATCTTGCGAAGCAAGCATCTTCAGAGAAGTTTTTTTTGATTTCTTGGCGGCTTTGACGGCGGCAGACGGAGATTTCCTGCTTTTGGTCTTCTTGCTTTTAACGGGCATCCGGGCCTCCATGCAGGCTGTTGAATCGGCATAGTGTAGCCCCCGTCTTGCCGGATTTCAAGAGAAAAATTTATAAAAAAATGTTCTCAGGGTTTAACCAGGACAGGCTTGACGCAAGCGGGCTTGCCCTGCCATACTCAGTAGTAGCGCTATGAAAAAAGTCGCAAAAAGAAACCCGTCGCTATCGCCGCAGGCTGTTAAGATGCTGCTGTTTGCGGCGCCGATAGCAATCATCATTTTCCTGCTGGTTCTGCTTCGGCATGAGGACCAAGCCCCGGATCACACCGCCGCCGGCACCGTTCAAGGAGAGGCCTTTATCGGCCATTACGGCTATGTAGTTCATCTTCCCAAGAATTACATGGCGGTGCAGGAATTCAAAGACAAGAAAAAGACGCGCGAAACTGTTTATTTCTGCAAAACCGGAACCGACCCCACCAACTTACTGGATGAAGGGATTTTCGGGCCGCTGGGAATCGTGCGTTTGGAAGCCCGGCCCAACGAATTGCCTCCCGATACCGGCTTGGAGGCCCTTGAGCGCCTGGTTACCGCCGGGAGCCGGCAGCGCGGGGATAAGTTCACGGTCAAAAATCTGCCGATTTCTTCTCTCCAGGGGATACAAATCAATTACGAAGCTCCCTTCCCGCGCGTTGAAGCCTATGTTCTTGGCCAGAACGTCCTCTATTACTTTATGGCCGGCCAGGACGACGAGGTTTACCGCGAAATCGTGCTCAGCCTTAGGGATTCGCACTCCGAGGGCTGAGCATTAGGAGAGCATGTGTTGGAGG
>MGUO01000215.1:7959-8234 GCA_001800015.1 Elusimicrobia bacterium RIFCSPHIGHO2_02_FULL_57_9 | reverse complement strand
TACTTCCTTGTCCAACGGCGGGTCGAACAAGCCGGGTTGCTCCACGTGGCCACCCAACTGGTGGGCGAGTTCGTGCGCGCGCAAGCGGCCCTTCGCGTCGAGTTCACCAAGTTGAGCCACCGTTTCCTGGCGCACTTTTTTGCCGATGCGCACGGAACGCACCAATCGCCAGTAGGTGTGAACTTTCCCATCTTTGCGCCGAACACTATGCCGCAAATACATATCACTAAAAAACTATTTCCTCACCAGGGCCACCAGACCCAAGGTCGGCACTA
>MGUO01000215.1:5246-7910 GCA_001800015.1 Elusimicrobia bacterium RIFCSPHIGHO2_02_FULL_57_9 | reverse complement strand
GGGGCTAAAAGCATTGCCCCCCGATGGAATGGCCGTTCCCCGCGGGGGGACGGCCAGGTTCGGCGCCTCCGGCGCCGAACGCCAAAGGCAACGGTTCTCGCTCAGTGCTTACGCGAGGTTATCCAGCCGGAGGGGCGGAAAAATCCAGGAAATCCGACATTGCTGCGGAAGTTGGGTTAGGAGCCTGGGCTTGAGAAGGAGGCGGGCCGGGGGGCGCTGAGGCGGTTTATTATTGCCCGGGGGCCGGTCCAAAACAGCTGCTTAAGGATGTAAAAGGGCAGCCCCGATGCCGCGTAAACAGGCCAGCCTATGCCTAAGCCCAGCCACTTCCCGCATGTTAGGGAAGGAGCTTGGGCATCGGTCATGGTTCCGCCCGAGCGCGCGTCCTTGGCAAGGGATAGCGGCAGGCATGCGGCCGCTCCCGCCAGGAAGCCGGCCTGGAATGGAAGGGATGAGATGATCCGGGCGGGGCCTATCACGAATTGTCCTTGCTTGGCATACGGATAGAGGGGAAATTCAGGCATCAACTGCCCGCTGTAAGCGGGCCCGTTTAAAAACAGCAGGTTCGCGAGCAAAAATTGTTTCACATGCTTTCTGGAGCGCGCTGCCTTTGATCCACTCGGTTATTGTAAGCATTTCCGCTTGCGCAGTAAAGAACTGCGCCCGGCTGGACTTGAACCAGCGACCCTCCCGTTATGAGCGGGGCGCTCTGACCAACTGAGCTACGGGCGCTAAATCGTTGCCATTATCTGACGCTATTTTACAATTTTGCGGCGATAAATCGCCGCGAGATCGGGAACCGATGCTGTGCGGTAGTAATGACTCTTGGGATCGGGCCGGTTGCCCCAGGGACGATTGGGGGCTGCCAGGGGGATTCTCTCAAAGTTTTTGAAATCCAAAGGCCAAAAGCGTTTCTCCGAATCATCCCGCAGAACAATCCATTTCACGTCCGCAACGCGGATCATTCTGTCCCCGGATCCTCCCCCGATCACTCTTAACGGCGTGTAAAACATAAAAGGCAGGTCGGGATAGGTAATTAACGCCAAATCCCCGGGGGCGGCGTTTTGGTTCAAGTAACCGACAGTGGCTTTCAGGGGCTCGTTAATGGGATGGGCGATCTCATAAGCAAGGTTCGGCAAGGCCGTTTTCCATAATTTGACTTTTCCCAGCCATAAAGAAACGCTGAATATATTGGTAAACAAAATTGCTCCCGCGAAGCAGAGGCCCAAGACAGGTTTAATCTCCCAGCTTTTTAGGATAGCCGAGGAGGTAAAAAAACTGAAGAGCGGCAGAAAGCAGATTAAGTAACGGAAAAAGCCGTGAGGAGCCAGGACCAAGAACAAAAGTCCGCCGGCGAGATAAGCCAGAGGCGCGCGTAATTCTTTTAGTGGAAGCCATTTGATCAGAGGCAGCGCGAGGATAAGGGGAAATAAGTGGGCATCGATATCGGCGGCATAGGCGCGGATATTTCCCCAGCATTGAAGCGCTAAATTCGGCGCGCCGCCTCCGGCGCGGGACAAAATCCTAAAAAACAAGAACCCCGGCAGCAGGACCAGTCCGACGCAAGCCAAGGCCGCTGCGTGGCGCCGCAGGAATCTTGCTTTCTTGGGAACAAATAGCAGGAAATGGGAGATCACCCCTCCGGCCACCGCGAAAAACAACAGAAAGTTCGAGTAGAAGAGCCCCAACGCCGCGATATTGAGATGCCAGCCTGCGCGCGGCTTTGATTCAAGACAATCCTGATAAGCCCAATATAGATAATAAGTGAAAAACACGGCCAGCATGTAATAGCGGCATTGCCGGGCATGGAGGATGAAAGGAACCGACAACAATGTCAGCCAGAGCGTGATATCGGCCGCGGTTCTATCACCCGACCAGCGCCGGGCTAGACGATGAATCAAAAATAGGCTTAATATCCCAAAAATAGCGAAAGGCAGCCGGGAAGTGAAGGTGTTTTCGCCGAGCAGAAGAAAAGAAGCAGCCGCCGTATAAATTCCCAGCCAGGGGCTGTAATTCCAAGTGTAGGCCTTGTTGTAGTCGGCCCCTTGATTTTGTGAAACCAGGTTTATGCCATCGAAGGCTTTGGGGACGCCGAATTTAAGGGTATAGCGGGCTAAAACCGCAGTTTCGGCTTCATCCTGCCAAAGCGGGGCCTGCCCTAAATTATGGAAGAGGAGAAGGCCGGCGCAAAAAACAGAGGCGGCCCAAAAAATAAGCCGTCCTTTATTTTTCAGCGGAACTTTCAGCGTTGGGCCCAATTGTTAGGAGCAGACAAGAGAGTGACGGGAAGTGCCTCGGGAAGCGCTGAGCGCTCCGGCAGCAGGGTATTTTGCGTCAGGCCCTCTTGCGCCGCGCGGCGCTGATCGGGATTCAGCTGTTGGGCGATAAGAGCCCAACCGGATAAAAAGCCGTCGGTTTGTTTCTCGCGCAGGGCTTTCCAGATTAGCGCGAAAGGCATGGCGAATTGATCGCGTCCATCCGCATTCGTGTCGAACAGGTCCCATAGCCCGGCGGTGACCCGCCATTCATTGGATATGCCGCGGCAGACGTCCGCCGGGACGTTTTCAACGCGAATCGGCGCGCGGCGGGGCACGAGGAACTCAAATTTCGCGTCGGCGTCATCGCGGGCCAGGCCCACGGCCGCGGCTAAAAAACTGGCCCAGC
>MGUO01000215.1:0-5155 GCA_001800015.1 Elusimicrobia bacterium RIFCSPHIGHO2_02_FULL_57_9 | reverse complement strand
CGGGAATGATTCATTTAACCTATAGCGCCGCGGCGCTATAGGTTAAATGAATCATTCCCGCCTTGGCGTTCTCGGAGCCGGGGATCGGCGAGATGTTTCCTAAATCAATCCCTCCGGATGTCAGCGTAAAAGGCGGCGTTTCCCATTCGTAAGAAGTCCGGTTCGCCGGGTTGTGGAAAATCCAGAATTGGTTATCGAGGCTGAAACGCGCGCGGTAAGTGCCCTCCAGGCCGCCGGCCGCCACGATAAAGCGGCCCGAGCCGTCGGTTTCAACCCAGGACTTCGGGGCGTTGGGGCCTGCCAGCTGGATGCGGGCGAGCGCCGCCGGATGCCAAACCCCCGCTCCGTCGGCAAGCCGCAATATCCCGGAGACTTTATTTTCAGCGGCTGGAATACGCGGGAAAGAGGGGGAGGCCAGCGCCGGGAATATCGCAACTCGGCCTTCTTGACGGCCTTCTTTTTGCAGTTGGTTTAATGATGAGGGAGCGACCTTCCTGCCGCCGCTGATATCGGAATCATCGATAACAGGCGGGACTGCTGATAAGGGAACGGCTAAAAACAAGGCCGGTAGAAGAGGCATGGCTATTTCCCCTCCAGGCCGATGCTTTTTAGGAAAGCTCGCTCGTTAGGCTCGCGCCCCAAGAAGTCGCGCAATAAATCCATTTCTTCCTTGCTGCTGCCCGGCTCCAAAATGGTTTTGCGATAGCGTTTGCCCAAGGTTGCGTTGAGAATGCCTTCCGCTTCGAAGCGGCTGAACATGTCCTGGGCATAGACATTGGACCACATATAGCCGTAATAGCCGGAATCGTAGCCGCCCATGATATGGCCGAAGCCCGCGTCGGGGCGAGTATCCGGGCTCATGGGGATAAGGCTGATCTTTCCCTGCAGCTTGGCCCAGACGGCGGCGGTATCCTTGATTTTTGACTGGGCATGATAATTCATGTCCAGCGATGCAAAGAAGAGCTGGCGCAGACTTTTGAGCCCCACATCGACGTTTTTGGCCGCCATCATTTTTTCTAGAAGCTCGGGGGGCAGTTTCTTGGAGCGGTCCTTATAATGCCCTGATATCATGGAGATGATCTCGGGGCTCCAAACCCAATTCTCGAGCATTTGAGAAGGCGCCTCGACAAAGTCCCGGGCGGTGTCCGAGCCGGAAAAGCGCCCGTGCTTGGCTTTAGTCAGGGTTTGGTGCATGATGTGGCCGAACTCATGGAAAAGGGTCTCTACTTCTTCGTGTTCCCCGTGCTTTAAAAGCGAGGGGCGGCCGGGGGAGGGCTTGTTGAAGTTCGCGACCATGGCGGAAACCGGCTTCTGGTAGCTTCCATCCGCCAGGCGCCGGCCTTTAACCAGGGTAAAGGCTGCGGCATGCTTGTATTTACCCTCCCGTGGGAACATATCCATATAAAAATAAGCGACAGGCTCGCCGCCGCCGGCATCGGTGATTTCATAGAGCTTGACATCGGGGTGCCAAGTCGCCGCGCCGCGCACCAGCTTGAATTTCACCTCCAGCAGTTTTTGATAGACCGTGAACATCCCGTCGATCACGGTCTCCATGGGAAAATAATCCTTGATCTTCTCTTTGTCGACCTGGTAACGCGCTTTCACCAACTGATTGTCGTAGTAGCGCCAATCCCAGTAATGGACAACCTGATCGGACTTCCCGCCGAGCTCCCTATTTTTTAATTCGACGAGAGTTTTCAGCTCTTTCTGCGCAAAGGGCTGGAGCTTTTTTACCAGATTATCGATGAAGGATTGGACGGTCTGAGGGGTTTGGCCCATACGCTCCTCCAGAATGTAATCGGCATGGGTTTTGTAGCCCAGCATCCGAGCGGCTTCGCGGCGCAGGCGAAGCGTTTGCATAAGCAGAGGAGGATTGGCGTCGGCCGCCTTGTTGTTGAACAGGGCTTCTAAACGCCGGCGGCCGTCCGCGTTTTTGGCATTGTCCATGAAGGGGAAATAATCGGGATAGTCAATGGTGACGCGATAGCGGCCGTTTTCTTTTTCCAGCCGGTTGATGTAGTCTTCGGGCAGGCCCTCCAGCTCATCCTGGCTGAGCAGCAAAGAGGCTTTAACCTCCCCCAGATTCTTGTGGAACTTTTCCTCGAGCTCGACGATTTCCTGCTTTATTTTTTTAAGATCCGCGCGCTTATCGGGATGCAGCATAAGGCCGTTGCGCTTGAAATCGAGCAGTTGCTTTTTTAGGAGCTTTTTATCCTCTCCCTCCAGGGCCTCGTTCTTATCGGCGTAGGCTTTGACCGCGGCGTAGAGATCCTCGCCCATGAAGACATCGATGATCAACTTGTTCAGCAAGACTTGACAATCGCTGGCGGCCTGGCGCACCGCCGATGAGAGGGAAACATCCTTCAAGAAGGTGTCGGAGGCGGTTTCATCGTTAAGTCCCCAGAGTATTTGCTCCAAGGCCTGAGGAGTGTTGCTGAAGGTTCGGTAGGCCGCCGGCATGGCGGCCAGCGCTTTTAAACCCGCCACGGTGCGCTCTTTGGCGGCGCCGCAGTGTTTGGCGAGGGTTTCGGGAGTTGTCTCATAATTGAGCCAAGGCGACGGGGAAAACGAAGCGGCCTGGGCCGAGGGGGAGAGTAAAAAAGACAGCAATAGGGTGCGAGTCATGAGGACTCCTTGAAATGTCTTGATATCTTATTGAGCGTCTTGAATCAAGAGTTCTCCCGCGGCGGTCCGGGTGAGAACAAAATTAGCGTCTCCGAAGGCAACAACAACCGGCTGGTCCACGGGCAGCGTGGATTCCGCCAGTTGCCAGGCCTGGGTGTTCATCCCGTTTTCATGCAGGAAAAGAAAGCTGCGGCTGTCTTTCAGCGAGTTGGTCGCGGGATCGACGTCGGTTCCGTAAAGCGTCCAATATTCTATCCCGTTCGAATTAAAAACATAGGACCGGGCTTTGGCCGCATCAAGCAGGGCGCCGGTTTTCAGGTCGTCATAACGGGGGCCCTTGGTGCCTTTCGCCGGGGTTATCAGCACCTTGCTCCCGCGTATAGGGTCCCATATGGTTATTTTCACTTTAAAGTTATAGGTCAACCCCGGTTCTATCTCCACATCAACGCCTTGCGCGCTGCGCAGGCGCTTGGGGTCGCCCACGGGCCGGACGACAAGCTTCTCGCCCTGTTGGAACGTGAAGAAGATATTTTTAAATCCCGGGTCGCCGGCCACGCTGATATTCCATGCCGAGTTTCCCAGAACCCGGTTGATCAGGTCGCGATGCCGGTCAAGCTGTGCGGCCAGCTTAATTCGGCCTACGATGGGACCGGCATCCTGCAATTTTGGGGCGGCCGGCCGAGGCTTCGGGCCATGTATCCATTTTAAAGCGGTCGGCCGCTCGAATTTTACCGGCCGGAAAGAAAAGCGGCTCCAAAAATCCATATCACCGGAAAGCTTGATGTTTTCAACGGCGGAGGCAGGGGCTTGGGCGGCGGCTGGAAGGCAGCAAGCGATCAGTAATACGCAGATTTTTTTCATTTCAAATTCCTCCGTGGGCCTTGGCCCGATAGGGGTTATCGGCAATATCTATTAAATAAAGCGCGGGGCGGATGTTGGCATGAAAAGCGGTTTGCACCGCCGCGGCGCCGGGATAAAACCCACCATCCCAAAAATTTTTTGGAGTGAGCTCGAAAGTGAAAGAGAATATATTATGAGCTCCCCACGCCCAATCCGTGGTATCGCCCGAGGCGATATAAAGCTCGCTGGATTGCTGGTCGGTGTAGCCGTTCATGCCCGCCATGTTTTTGGCCATAGCCTCATAGGCGCCCAGGGCTTTGCTGTCCGCAATGGGATCGTAAGAATGGCCCCAAGGATAAAGAATGAGCTCGGAAAACGCGTGGAAGCTCAGCAATATCTTGATATTGTCCTTCCGTTGCTCGATGAAGTTTTTAATGGCCTGGGTTTCCGGCTCGGAAAACGCCTCGGGTCCCCGATAAATATCAGAATCCGGATCGGGGGATGAGCCACCCTGGCCCCACTCGTGGCCGTAATTGCGATTTAAGTCCACGCCGATGGAGCCGCGGCCATTTGCGCGCTTATTCTTGCGGTGCATGTGATAGCTGCCGTCGCGGATGTCCCATTCAACGCCGTCTGGATTTACCATGGGGATAATATAAATGTCCCGCGTATTTAAAAGCTTGGCGATATTCGGTTTTTGCTTGTTTTCCACCAGATATTGGGCCAAAAGCAGGGGAACTTCGGTGGATAAATGCTCGCGGGCATGATGCGTGCCCATGAAAACGATGCCGGGTTTTTCGCTTTTCTGCCCGTGGGCGGCCGTCGTATTCAGGCGGAGGGCCCAAATGTTCTTTTTTTCGTGGCTTTGCCCTATGGGGAATTTGGAAACAAAATCCGGGGCGGATGAGGCCAGGGATTCAAGGGCTTTGTCCAGCCGTTCATAATTATGATAAATGCTGTCTTCCGCGGGGAAATCCAGGGCAAAGCGCTCTCTGAGCGGCATCGCGGTAAAGGAATACCCTCTTTGCCGCAGTTCCTCGGCCATGCGCGGGGTTCCAACGCCGCCCACATTCCCTCCGCCCACGTCTTCTATGGCAATCCCGAGATTGACGATGGCTGAGCGCGCTTCTTTGTTGTTGGGCAGCGGGATGGTTATCCAAAGCCGAGGATCTTCGATAATGGGCTTGGACCTGGCTTTCGGGATTTGGACCTGATGGCTGGACGGAGTTTGCCCGGGGCCGTCGAAGAAATTATCGGGGGCGGCGAGACTGATTAATGGAAGTCCGATTAATAGGGCGGCGGCTTTGGCGGGGGTGATTTTCACGGGCAGCCCCATTATAGTTAAGGCCGAGAAGTCAAGTCAACGCACAGAAGGAGTATTTTGCTCAGAGATCGCGGTTCCGCTGCTCTGGTTATTTTCAGTGAGCAACGCCGGGACCCTGCCGGGAATGGACACTAGTTTGGGCTTGCCTCGGCCGGCGTCGATGGCCTGGCGCATGGCGCCCAATTCCCGTATCGCGGCCTCGGCTTGCCGGCGCGTTCCCGGCTCTCCCAGGCGTGGACCCAAAAAAGAGTCTCCGGAGCTTTGACGCGCCGGGTTAATGGCCTTGATGCCCATTTTCTCGGTTTCCTCTTGGAGCATTTCTTGCAATTTTTCGTTGGTATAGGTTTGAGAGGAAACGGAACGTTT
>MGUO01000214.1 GCA_001800015.1 Elusimicrobia bacterium RIFCSPHIGHO2_02_FULL_57_9 | reverse complement strand
CTGCACCCCATCCTCAACCGCATGCGGGCATTTATTCCGCTCCTGTACATCTCGATAGGGATTGGAGCCGGTCACGTCTCCCTCGGGATTCTTCTGGGAGCGTTCTGGGCCTGGCGGCAAGGCGACTGGCACGCGTGCTTCGCCAAGCTGGGCGGGCTGTTGCTGGTGCTGAGTTTTGTCGCCCTGATCGGCAGCTTGTCTGGCCTCTTCCCTCCCCTCTGGGTCAAGGTGGCCTCGGCGGGCTTGTTTGGATCGCTTGTGATGACCTTTGTGTTCGGAGGGGCGCGAGGGGCCATGGAGCTGCATAATGTGGTCAACGTGCTCTCTTATCTCCGTCTCATGGGGATTGGTGTGGCCTCGGCCGCTCTGGCCTTTGCGGCCAACAAGCTCGGCGGGATGGCGGGCAATGTGCTCCTGGCCATCGTGATCGGGGGAACCCTCCACGCGATCAACCTTGTATTCGGCCTGCTCTCCCCGCCCATCCAGTCTCTTCGGCTCCATTACGTGGAGTTTTTCGAAAACTTCTTTGCCCCGGGAGGCAAGCCGTACAAGCCGTTCAAGAGGAGCGTATGAGCGAGGCCGTTGCCCGTTCTCCGTAATCCATTGCTCGCTTCCGGATAAACGGACAACGGTTCACGGAAAACGGAGGGAACGACATGACTGACATCGGACTGATCGCCATCGGGGCCGGTCTGGCCATCGGGCTCGCGGCACTGGCCACAGGGCTTGCGCAGGCCAAAATCGGCTCAGCGGCCGTGGGCGCCATTTTGGAGAAACCGGAATCATTGGGTACCGTCCTAATTCTCCTGGTCATCCCTGAAACGCTGGTGATTTTCGGCTTTACGGTTGCCATCCTGATCCTGTTCACATTGAAATGAGTCGTTGGACGTTAGACGTGAGAAGTGAGACAAAACCCCATCTCAACGTCTGACGTCTTGCGTTTCACGTTTTACGCGGTGTGCCATGTCGTACGAAAAGCTTATCGCGGCGCTGCTGGAAGAAGGTGACGCCAAGTGCACA
>MGUO01000213.1 GCA_001800015.1 Elusimicrobia bacterium RIFCSPHIGHO2_02_FULL_57_9 | reverse complement strand
CGTTGCGCCAGGAGTTCTTAATCCAGCCAGGCTCCGTGACATGAATATGGGGATGGGAATGCTCGCCAACGCCCAGGCCGTGGCCTGCCATATTGAGCAGGCCTAGGATGATCAGGACGATTCCCACCAACAACTCTAGAATTGATTCCAGCCGCGGAGAAATATTGATCTTAAAAAGAATGATGGCGGAGCCCGCCAGGAATATGGTGGAGGTGTGGCCCAAGCCCCAAAAAGCCCCCAAAAGCCAGGTTGCGGCCAATTTTTTTTGCCGGGCCACCAGGGTGGATAAGGCGACGACATGATCGGAATCTGCGGCATGGCGCATGCCCAGCAGTAAGCCGAAAACCAGGAGAGAGAGGCTCAAGCGCTCCAAACCACGAACATCTCGGTGATAAAGGCCAGGGAGAAGCCCAGCAGAAGCCCGGTCTCGGCGATGGGTTCCACTTTTAATTTGCGGCCGAATCCGACATAGCCGCAGGCGACCCGAAATTTTTTATTTTTTATCCAGCTTCGTAATGATGGACTCAAAGTGCTCGACCGGATAAGCGCCCCGCACCGGAATTCCATTGATCAGGAAGGCCGGGGTGCCGTCAAAGCCGAATTTTTTGGCCTCGGCCAAATCAGCCTCGATTTTGTCCTTAACCGCCGGGCTTTGCGCGTCTTTCTCCAGGCGAGCCAAATCCAAACCCAGGGCCTTGGCCGTTTCCTTGTAGAATGGCTCGCCTAGTTTGGCTTGGTTCTCGAAGAGCTTGTCATGAAAGGCCCAAGCTTTTTCCGGCGATTGCAGGCTGGCCGCCTCGAAGTATTGGGCCGCCGGCATGGCCTGGGGATGGAAGTTAAGAGGCAGGTTCTTGTAGACAAAGCGCAGACTCGCGCCGTATTTCTTCCGCAGTTCTTCCACGGTCTGATAGCCGCGGGAGCAATAAGGGCATTGGAAATCGGAGTATTCGACCAGGGTCAATTTAGCGCCGCGATTGCCGCGCATCCTGGTCTTGTCGCTGATTTCAGGCTTTAAAGGTTTTTTGAAGGAATTCTCGAATTCCTTCTTTTCGGCTTCCTGCTGCTCCTGCTGGCGGCGGGCCTGTTCTTCGCGCGCCGCTTCGTTGATGATTTCGAAGGCGGCTTTCTTGTTGCTGCGCAGTACATCG
>MGUO01000212.1 GCA_001800015.1 Elusimicrobia bacterium RIFCSPHIGHO2_02_FULL_57_9 | reverse complement strand
CGCCCGCGCCGAAGGGCGAGCCGCCCCCGAAACCTCCGCCCGCGCCCGCCGCACCGGAAACGCCGGTCTCGCCGAAACGGTCGTAAAGCTGTCTTTTCTTGGGATCGGAGAGCGCCTCATAAGCCGAGTTTATTTTCCGGAACTGGCCCTCCGACTCCTTATTGCCCGGATTGCGGTCCGGGTGGTATTTCATGGCCAGCTTCCGGTACGCCGCCTTGATTTCAGAATCCGAGGCGTTGCGGGCGACTCCTAAAAGACTATAATAATCCTCAGCCAATTATTTTTTCTCTTCCACGACTTCGGCCTCGACGACCTCTTCTTTGGGCTTTTCGCCGGGTTGGGTGTGCGCAGCGGTTGCGCCGCCCTGAGTGGATTCTTTTTTATAGATTTCCTCGGCCAGCTTGTGGCTGACTTTAAGCAGTTCCTCCTTGGCCTTGTTGATTCTTTCCATATCCTCGCTCTTGATGGCTTCCTTTAGATCCGAGATGCCGCGGTCGATGGCCGCGCGCTCTTCCTGCGGGACTTTGTCGCCATGCTCCTTAAGGGCTTTTTCCGAGGCGAACAACACCGCATCGGCCTCGTTCTTGGCCGCGACCTTCTCCTTGAACTTTTTGTCTTCCTCGGAGAATTTCTCGGCTTCCTTGACGAACTTTTCCACCTGATCCTTGGACAGCTTGTTGGGCGCCGAAATGGTGATATGCTGGGTTTTCTTGGTGCCCAGGTCCTCGGCCTTGACGTTTAAGATGCCGTTGGCGTCTATGGAGAAAGACACCTTGATCTGCGGCATGCCGCGCGGGGCCGGCGGGATGCCGTCCAAGTCGAACTTGCCCAGCGAGACATTGTCGCCGGCGCGCGGCCGCTCGCCCTGCAGAACGTGGACGGTGACGGCGGGCTGGTTGTCGGAGGCCGTGGAGAATATCTGGGATTTTTCGACCGGCACGGTGGTGTTTCTCTCGATAAGGGGGGTCATCACGCCCCCCATGGTTTCGATTCCCAAGGTCAAGGGCGTGACATCCAGAAGCAGGACGTCTTTGACCTCGCCGGTCAACACCGCGGCCTGGATGGCGGCGCCGCCGGCCACGCACTCCATGGGGTCGACCCCGTGCTCCACTTTTTTGCCCACGTAATCCTCGACGAACTTCTGCACGATGGGCATGCGGGTGGGTCCGCCGACCAGGATGATGCGGGTGATGTCGGAGGTCTTGAGTTTCGAGTCGTTAAGGGCGTTGTTGATGGAAGTTTTGCATCTCTTAACGATCGAGTCCACCAAAGACTCCAGCTTGGCCCGGGTCAGCCTCATAGTCAAATGTTTGGGCTGATTGTCCACGGCGGTCAGATAGGGGAGATTTAAGTCGGTCTCCAAGGTCGAGGAAAGCTCGATCTTGGCTTTCTCGGCGGCCTCGCGCACGCGCTGCATGGCCATGGGATCCTTGCGCACGTCCACCCCGGTCTCCTTCTTGAATTCGCCGGCGATATAATCGATAAGGACGTTATCCATGTCGGTGCCGCCCAGCTGGGTGTCGCCGGAGGTTGAAAGCACCTGGAAAGTTCCCTCGACGCCCATCTCCATGACCGTGCAGTCCAAGGTTCCGCCGCCCAGATCGAACACCAGGATTTTCTGCTCCTTGCCGGCCTTGTCTATGCCGTAAGCCAAAGACGCGGCGGTGGGCTCGTTGACTAGGCGCACGACTTCCAAGCCCGCGATCATGCCAGCATCCTTGGTCGCCTGGCGTTGGTTGTCATTAAAGTACGCCGGTACGGTGATGACGGCTTTTTCGATTTTATCGCCCAGGAAGGCCTCGGCGTCTCGCTTGACCTTTTGCAGCAGGAACCCGGAAAGCTGCTGAGGCGTGTATTCCTTGCCCCCGAACTTATACTTGTAGTCGGTCCCCATCTTGCGCTTGAAGGCCATGAAAGTGCCTTCCGGGTTGGCCACGGCCTGGCGCCGGGCGGGCTCGCCGACCAGAAGCTGGCCGTCTTTAGCGAAGGCGACGTACGAGGGGAAGGCCTTGCCTCCCAACGACGTGCCTTCGGCCGACGGAATGATGGTGGCTTTCCCGCCTTCCATCACAGCCGCGGCCGTGTTCGAAGTTCCCAAGTCAATACCGATAATCTTGCTCATGTCAGTCCTCCCTAAAGTCCTTTATTATTTTTTGTTCCTCGCTATTCGCACCTTGGCGATGCGCAGGACCTTGTCCTGAAGCATAAATCCGTTTTGCAGCACTTCCACCACCGCTCCTTCCTCGAAATCCGGATTATCCGCCGTGTCGAGGACCTCGTGCCACTGGGCATTATAAGGCTTGCCTACCGGGTCCATGGCCGTCACGCCCTCTTGCTTGAAAATCTTCTGAAACTCCTTGAAAATACCGTCCATGCCTTGGGCAAACACCGTGTCGGCCGGCGAACTCTGGATCTGCTCGTGCGCCCTCTGCAAAAGATCGTAAATCGGCAATAATTTGTGCAACACCTCAGCCTTGCCCATGCGGTAGAATTCGGGCTTTTCCCGGTCCGTTCTTTTGCGGTAATTCTCGAACTCGGCCTTAAGCTTCAAAAGCTGATTATAGTAATCAGGTTCGGCGGGCTTGGCCGCCGCCCCGATTGGTATTGCAATCGGTTCGGCGGCCTGACGGCCTTCAGGATTTTCGTTTAGGGGAGGCAGTTCAGAGGTCATCCTCATCCTCCAAATCCCAGGTGCGCAGCTTCAGCGAGACCAGCCCGCTAAGATATTCGACCAGGCTCATCATCCGCGAATATTCCATGCGCTTGGAGCCCAATATGCCCAATACGCCGATGGACCGGCCTTGATGAGAATAAGTCGTGGTTACAAGGCTTAAGCCCATGAGTTCGGGAAGCCCGGATTCCCGGCCGATGCGCACATGAGGCTTGCCGGCCGGCAGATTTTTACCCTTGCGCGGGTCCAATTCGCTTTCAAGCAGTCCGGCGATGATGTTTTTTTCCTCCATCATGCGCATCAAGGACTGGACCGCGGACATATCCCCGATTTCCTGGACGTGACTCAGAATATTGTCGGCGCCCTCGACATAAAGGGCGTCGGGGCCTATAACCAGGCTGACTTCCTTCAATAGTTCGCCGGCCAACAGGTTGAGCTCCTGAAATTCCTGCTCCATATTCTTAAGCTTGGCCATCACCACGGATTGCGCCTGCGAAACGCTGCAGCCGCGAATATTATCGTTAAGAAAACGGTTCAAAACGTTGATTTGACGGGAGGAGGGGCTAAAGCTCAAGCGGATGGGCCAATGGCGCACAAAGCCGGCCTCGGTGACTAGTATCCCCAGGACGCTGCGCCCTCCCAAATGGATCAGTTCAAGCCTTTTAAGCGCGTGGGTTTTTATCTGGGGCGAAAGCACCAAACCCGCGCTGTGCGAGACCTTGGAAAGGAGTTTCGAGGTTTCCGACAGCAAGGTATCCATTGCCTCGATGCGGTTGCGGTATTGCCGATCGATTTTTTCCTTTTCGTTGGAGGCCAAGCGCTGGACATCGACCAAATAGTCGACGTAAAATCGATAGCCCTTATCGGTGGGCTCGCGGCCCGAGGAGGTGTGGGGCTGATGCAGATAGCCCTCCTCCTCAAGCTCCTGGAGAATGCTGCGTATGGTCGCGCTGGAAAGGCTTAAGCCCGCCTCCTGCGCGACAACCGCGGAAGAAACCGGCTTGGAGGTCTTGATGTAATAGTGAATAACCCATTGCAGCAGGTTTTTCTTGCGGTGCTGCGCGACTTCCGGTTTTAATTGGCGCATGGCTCGGTCATATTCTAAATTAGCAGTTAGGCACTGGGACTGCTAAAATTATTATATAGGAAGTTCCCGCGTCTGTCAAGAAGCGGAGGTTTTATTTATGGCGAGAGTTGCCGGGCGCCGCGCCGACCAAGGCGGCGGCCTTGGCGCCGACAAGGATCTCATCGACGATGCCGTAGACCTTGGCTTCCTCGGCGGACATGTAGTAATTGCGTTCCATGTCCCGGGTGATTTTCTCCAAAGGCTGGCCGGTATGCTTGGCCACGATCTTTTCCAGGGTCTGGCGGGTATAGGCCATCTCCTTGGCCTCCAGGACAATGTCGGTCGCCTGCCCGGAGATGCCGCCGACCAAGGGCTGGTGGATCATGATGCGCGATTGCGGAAGAGCGAAGCGCTTGCCCTTGGTGCCCGCGGCCAGAATCACTGCGCCGAAGGACATGGCCATGCCCATGCAAATGGTGGTAATGGGCGACTTAATGTACTGCATGGTGTCATAGACCGCCAGGCCGGCCGTGACCATGCCGCCGGGAGAATTGATGTAAAGGTTGATATCCTTGCTGTTGTCATCGGAATCTAAATAGAGCAGCTGGGCGATCAGGACGTTGGCGGAGTCGGTGGTGAACTCCCCTTCGTAGCCGCCGACGAAAATAATCCGATCCTTCAACAGCCGCGAGTAGATATCGTAGCCGATAACCGAGCCCTGGGTGGCGCGTTCAATGACTTGAGGTATTAGGTTCATGGGCATAATTTAGCAAAAATTATATGCATTAAGGAACATGCTGAATTTTTTTGGCGATCGCCGCCATCAGCCTGGCGAAGGGCTCCTCAAAAAGGCGCACCGCATCGTTGAGAAGATCGTCCGTCACCGTGTCCATGGATATGCCGTGTTTTTCAACAGCCTTCATCGTTTCACGCGCCTGATCCAGATTTTCCTCCAGGCTGAGGCGCGGCCGGCCGTGATCACGGAAGGCGTCGAGGGTGGCGGGGGCAATGGTATTGACGGTATCCGCGCCAACAAGCTCCTCGACATACAGAACATCGCGGTATGAGGGGTTTTTTACGCTGGTGCTGGCCCATAATAGACGCTGGGGCATGGCCCCCCTCTGCGCCATGGCGCGCCAACGGATGCTGTCAATGATTTTCTTATACCGCTCATAAGCCAGCTTCGCGTTGGCGATGGCCGTTTTTCCCCTCAAATTCTCGGGAAGTTTGGCGTCCAAAGCCGAATCTATCCGGCTGACAAAAAAGCTGGCCACGCTGGCGATGGCGGCAATGTCCTGCTTGCGGTTGGAGCGCTGCTCAAGCCCGACGATGTAGGCCCAGGCGACCTTTTCGTATATCTCCTGGGAAAACAGCAAGGTAACGTTTACG
>MGUO01000211.1:1022-1151 GCA_001800015.1 Elusimicrobia bacterium RIFCSPHIGHO2_02_FULL_57_9 | reverse complement strand
TTGGAACCGTTTGCGGCCAGGTTGAGGGCGGAAAACCTCCCCGCAGCCAGAGTCGATCGAGATGCGGGGTTTCGATCAAATCAAATCCGCCCATGTCGATAAAATGCACCCGTCCCGCCAAGGATTCCG
>MGUO01000211.1:784-953 GCA_001800015.1 Elusimicrobia bacterium RIFCSPHIGHO2_02_FULL_57_9 | reverse complement strand
CAGCCAGGACCCGCAAGGTTTCCAGCAGGTGAGGCTGTTTCTGGACTTCGTCTAAGATGATCAAGCCCCGAAGGTCTCCCAGGGTTCGAACCGGATCTTGCAGACGGGAGAGATCCTGACGGTTCTCGAGGTCGAAGAACGTGCCTTTGACCTGACGCATCAATTCCCG
>MGUO01000211.1:359-771 GCA_001800015.1 Elusimicrobia bacterium RIFCSPHIGHO2_02_FULL_57_9 | reverse complement strand
TTACCGCACTGGCGGGGCCCCAGAAGGGCCGTGACAGGATGGCCCTTCACGCTGCGGTGAATCCTTTGTAAAAGCGCGCTTCGACGGACGTGCATGACTAATCCTAGAATATTGAGTGATTAACAATCAAATATCAAGGTCAGAAATTGAGGCGGCCAAAACGGCGTTTTGCCGACCGGGGGCGGTCCCCTGCACAGACGCCGTACACTGGGGAGAGGATCGCCCCTGGGGAGGGGGGCCCACGACCCACGGCGCCGACAGCTCCACTAAAAACCTGGGCCTCTCGGGCCGCAATAATTGGTCTTTGGTTGCATGGCTTTTCCGGCGGCGCGCGCGTAGTATTAGGTTGTGGATGGACGAAAACGTTTGGGACGCGCGGAAAAGCAGTAACGGACGCGGGGGGAATGCGATG
>MGUO01000211.1:0-247 GCA_001800015.1 Elusimicrobia bacterium RIFCSPHIGHO2_02_FULL_57_9 | reverse complement strand
AACCCCCGCCGACCCCGCCCCCGCCCCCCGATGAACCTGTCTACGATGAGCACGGCACGCGGATCGCGCACATCGACGTGGCTTACAGAAGGCCGGGGACGTCGATCAAGATCAACTTGATGAAAGGCGTCGGGTCCGGGGCTGAGCCGGTGCCGGAGGCAGGCTTTTCGGACGCGGACAAGGCGTTGATCTTCAAGGCGCTGGATATGCTGACGGATGAAGAGTTGCTCAACACCGGCATTTACCT
>MGUO01000210.1:6427-11639 GCA_001800015.1 Elusimicrobia bacterium RIFCSPHIGHO2_02_FULL_57_9 | reverse complement strand
ACCACGCGCTCCTTGCTTCGTCTGCAAGCAGCCAGAAGATAAGGCGAGGCCACGGCAGCCAAGCCCAGCTTCAGGAATTCGCGTCTGGAATAGTCAGGCATTATTCCGTAGCTGGCCGTTGCTAGACGGTTCCAGCAGGAGAATATCCTTGGGTCTTATATCGGCCCAAATAGTCGAGCCCGCCTGTCGCTTTTGGCGGTGCTGGGGCTCCAGGGAAACTGAAAGCAGGGTTTTGCCGGTTTTGCCGAAAGGCTGGAAGAAAATCTGGCTGCCGTTGCCCAGATACACGTTTTCCAGCAGCGAGGCTTTCAAGCGCACGTTGCCGTCGAATTCGGGCGCATCCACCTCGACGCGGTAGCGCACGGCGATGCGCTCGGGCCTGATGGCGATTTTGAGAGTTTCCCCTACCCCAACCGGCGGCAGGTCGGGATAAGGCATTTCCACCTCGAGCTCATCCTCCAGGCGCAGGCGCAGACGTCCATCCAGCATCCCCACAAGGCGGGCCGTAAGGACGTTGGCGGCACCGATAAAGTCCGCCACAAAGCTTGTTTTTGGCCGCTCGTAAATCTCCTCGGGGGTTCCCAGCTGCTCGATGCCGCCATGATGAAACACCGCGATGCGGTCCGAGAGCGTCATCGCCTCTTCCTGATCGTGCGTCACGTAAATAAAAGTGATGCCCAGCTTGCGCTGGATCATCTTCAATTCCAGCTGCATCTCCTTGCGCAGCTTGAAATCCAAGGCGCCTAAGGGCTCGTCGAGCAGCAATAGGGAAGGCCTCCCCACAAGAGCGCGCGCCACAGCCACGCGCTGCATCTGGCCTCCGGAAAGCTGGGTCACGGCGCGCTTCTCATATCCTTCGAGCTTGACCAGGCTTAAGGTTTCGCATACGCGCCGGCGGATTTCCGGTTCCGGCATTTTGCGGATGCGCAGGCCGAAGGCGATGTTGTCGTAGACGTTATAATGTGGAAACAGGGCGTAGTGCTGGAAAACCGTATGCATATCGCGCAGGTAGGGCGCTCTGCGCGTCACATCCCGGCCCGAGAGGATGACGCGGCCTGATTCGGGCTTTTCAAAGCCGGCGATAATGCGCAGCAGAGTGGTTTTGCCGCAGCCTGAAGGGCCCAGAAAGGTGAGGAATTCGGCCCTGCCTATGGCTAAAGAAATGCCGTTAAGAACTTTGGTTGCGCCGAAGGACTTGGTGATACCCTCGATCTCGAGGAGAGATTCACCGGACATGTGAAGTACAGGATATCAAATTCCTTCCTAAGAGTCTAAAGGCAGGGTAAAGAAGAACTCGCTGCCTTTGCCTAATTCCGAGTGCATGCCGGCTTTGCCGCCGTGGGCCTCGACCACGTTCTTGACGAAGGCCAAGCCCAGGCCCATGCCCGGGATTTGTCCGGTGAAGTGTTCGTCGATCTGATAGAACTTCCTAAAGAGCTTGGGGTGTTCCTCGCTGGGAATGCCCGGGCCGTTATCCTTGACTGTTAGCCGGACATAGCCGTTTTCGCGGCTGGCCGCGATGGTAATTTCCTTTTGGTCCGCGGGATTGAACTTAATTCCATTTTCGATGAGATTGACGAAGGTTTCCTTGATCAAAAGGGGATCGCCTTGGACCAAGGGCAGTTTCTTAAAATCCTCCCGCGGCCAAGCTATCTTGACGGCCTTGTCGCTGATCTGGTTGGAGAGGGTTTTTAAAGCGGTCTCCAGCGCCTCGCTTAACGAGGTAGGCAGCCGCTCGAGCACGATGTTCTCGGGGCTTTGCACGGTTGAGAAGGTTATGAGCTTTTCAACCAGCGAGCGCAGCTTTTCATCCTCATCCTTGATCTTTTGAAGCGCCTTTTTCTGGAATTCGTTTAAGTCCTTGGCGTCCTGATGCATGAGGTCAATAAAGCCCAGGGCCACGGCCAGCGGCGTGCGCAGCTTGTGCGAGACCAAGGCCAGGAAGTTGCGCGACAGAGTCTCGCCTCTTTTTTCCAGCGTGGCATCGTGAAAAATAAATAGAAAGCCGCTGGTGCGCCCATGGCCGAGCCGGTCGCAGACGCCGGATAATATCAGCACCTTGGGCCCCGAGCGTTGGAATTCAACCGGAGTGATGCGCGTGCGTCCCTCGAGCAGCTCCATAATGCCGGGCTTGGCCGTATAGGTGGAGAGAATTCCCTCCAAGGTATCGACGGCCCTTTCCCGACAGCCGAGCAAGGTGCGGGCCGAGGGGTTGATCAGCAGGATTTTCCCGCTCGGATCGGTCCAGACCATGCCCTCGCGCGTTTCATGGAATATGGTTTCAAGCTTCTCTTTTTCCTGGCGTATGGTGGCAAAGAGCAGGGAATTGGCGATGGTCATTTCGTTGAAGGCCTTGGCCATGACCCCGATCTCATCGCGGCTTTTTAAGTCCACCTGGACGTTGAAGTTGCCGCGCCCCACTTCCCGGGCCGCGGAAGCCAGGCGCAGCAAGGGACGCATAATCCAGCCGACGATAAAAACTGTGCCCAGCACCGCCAGCGTGGTCGCCGCCGCGGCGATGAATAGAATTTGCCTTTTCGTGCCTTTAAGCGCGCCTTCGATCGAGGATTGGTTAAAACCCACCAGTGCCGCGCCCACTCGCCGGGAGCCGATAAGTATCGGAGCTGAAATCTGATAAGCGGGCTTTCTTTTCGCGTCGATGACGCGCTGCAAGAGCGACGAATCGGCCTGGCCGACTCTTTGAGAGAACGGGTCTTTCAGCGTTTCTCCGATCAGTTTAGGATCGGAGTGAGACAATATCTTGCCGTCCTTATCCACGACGGCGGCGTAGGTGACGGCTTTTTCCTTAAGCAACTCAGCTACTTGGAAGTGCAGCGTAAAAGGGTCCAGCCTGGGAAAAATCGCCTCGCGCGAGGAGCGGGCGAAGAACTCGGAGCGCACCCGCATCTCCGCGATGAGAGTTTCCTCGTTGCTTATCAGCAAACGCCGGGACATCAAGCCGATAATGCCCAGGACGAACAGGCAGGTCAAAAGCGAGAGTTTGAAGGCGACCGAGTTCAATGGCTTCATCAGTAAAGAAGCGCGATCTTGAATTTCTGGATCTGCGAGCGGTCCCAATAGCGTTTTTGCAGCGTGGCGACATAGCCGCCCGGAGCCACGCGTATTCCCGAGTCGTTGGCGCCGTTCCAAGTCATGACCTGGTTGCCGGAACCGGAAAAGCCTTTGCTTTCTTCGTACACCAGCCGGCCTTGCAGGGTGTATATTTTAAGAACGACTTCGGCCGCCTCATCGAGGGAAAAACCGATCTGGGTTGAACCCTGTCGCGGATCAAAGGGATTGGGCCAGTTGATGGGTTTGTTGAGGGCAGCACTTTGCGCCGCAATGAAAACGGGCACTCCCTGGCTGCTTTCCGAGAAGTTTCCCAAGATTCCCGCCAGGCTGCGGGCTTGCACTCGGGCATAATATTTCCGTCCGTTGGCTAATCCGGAAGCGGCATAGCTTAGCCCCGAAATTGAGCTGCTCGAAAGCACGTCTTTGCCTTCGGGAAAGCTGCCGATTGTGAAATTATAGTCGAAGATGCCCGAGCCTCCTTGAGCCGCCGCCCAGGTAAAGATAATCGTACCGTCATAGGAAAATTGGCGGTCAGGTTGAGGGACTCCAGGCGGAGTTGGGAGCGAGATATCCGAAAGTATTCCTGGTTTCGTTGAAATGATAGTGGTAAATGGGCTGGCGATGCCATTTCGATTGATCGCTTCAATACGGAAGAAATATTGGGATCCCGGGGTAAGGCCGTAGAATGTAGTGGAGGGTCCTAGGGACCCCGAACTGGTTATGCTTGAAAAGGCGGGATCCGTTGAGGTTTGGGCCAGATAGCTCGTATCGACCGGGTTGGATCCCGTGGCCCAGGAGAGCGAGACGCTGGTGACATTCACCCTCGAGAAGACTGCGTTAGCCGGTACCACGGCAAGGGTGGCAGTGGCAAAAACTGCGGTGAAAGGCGTCGGGATGCCATCAAGATTGATGGCTCGCGCGCGGAAATAGTAGGTCGTATTAGGCGTCAGCGCCGCGGGCGCTGATGACAGAGTGGTCACGAAATTGGTGGATAGCGCAGCCGAGAAGTTTACATCAGCCGCGCGGTTGATTTCATACAGGGTGTAGGAGGGATTGGTCGGGGAGCCTGCGTCCCAGTTCAAGGTCATACCAGTATCTGCCATATCGCTAAAGATAGGTGATCCGGGCGTTGGTGTGTTGGCCAGAGTATGCGTGGAAACTGAATTTGAAGGCAAGCTGTCACCCCAAGCGGTGAAGGCTGTGACGAAGCGGAAATAAGTGGTGTTGGGGATCAGACCGGTGACCGCGGCATTGAGACTGGTGCTGGCGACGGCGGCTTCAGCGGAAGGCAGGGGGAGCGTCACCGTTGATGGGAATATCCGGTAGCTTTGAGCACCCGGCGCGTCGCCGAAGCTGGCTGTCGCGGTCCAGCCCCAGGAAATCGAGCTGATGTTGACTTGCGCAGCGGCGAAATTCGCAGGCGGGGTGGCTATCACACCGTAACTGACTGTTCCTTCGCTCCCGGGTTGAGGAGCGGCGGCATCAAGCGTGCCCGAGCCTCCATTAGTGCCGGCAGCGCCAGCGAAGGTAGACAGGGATACTGTGAAATCGGTGCCCGGCCGATAAAAGATCTTAATGCGGCCTCCAGCCCCGCCTCCCCCAGGAGAAACGGTTTGAGCCGGGAAAAAGAAATTGGAGACACTGCCGCCGCCCCCGCCTTTGGCTGATAATTTTGAACCGGCAAATAAATTGATATTGCCGGGAACGCGCAAGATCAGGCTTCCTCCTCCTCCCCCTCCTCCTCCTCCGGGATTAAAACTATTTTGACTGAAAACCACCGGAGAAGCGGTTGAGCCGTCTATCAGCACGGAGCCGGAAATGCTCACAGAAGACGCTTCCAGATAAATCGCCGCGCCTCCCGCCGCGCCATTACCCCCTTCGATGCTTCCATTTCCTCCGCCCCCTCCGCCGCCGGAACCCTGGAATAAGTCATCCGCTGAGATGGGGCCGGTGACTGTGCCCGTGGAGCCGTAGGCCGCGCCCCCTGTTCCCCCGCCGCTTCCTGCGCCGTTGCCGCCTGCGCCTGCGCCTGCCCCGCCCCCACCGCCTTTTGCTGACGCGGCTCCTGACGGAGCGCCGCCTGTTCCTGCGCCTGAACCGCCGGTATCTGCCGCAAAACCATTTAATCCCGCTGCGGACG
>MGUO01000210.1:2715-6414 GCA_001800015.1 Elusimicrobia bacterium RIFCSPHIGHO2_02_FULL_57_9 | reverse complement strand
GCCACCGTTTAAAGTGCCGCTTATGCTGATAGTGGAAGCATAGATGGTGAGCGAAACGCTTGGCGCGACGAATACTGTGGAACCAGCCCCCACTTGAAACAGCCGCACATTGGTGAAGATCCCGGAAAGAGTGTCCCCGTTAGCCGGGGTTAAATCGGTGTCGGCGTAATCGGCGCCGGTGATGGTGGCGCCGTGAGCCGAAAGCGCAAGGGGAAATAGCAGCAAAGCCGCCCAACTGTACCTGGCTACGCTCATTGGCTATACCTTATGGCCGCGTCGATTTTATCCTTCAGCGTGCGCGCGGCTTGCGAAGCGGGGTCAAGCTGGCCGACTTCGTCGGCCAGCTTGGAAGCGGATTCATAATCCCCCTTCAGATACTGCTCCACGGCGCGGTAATAGAGCTGCTCGATATTCTTGCGGGTTTCCGGGGTCAGGCGCTGCTCAAGCATGGCTCGAAGGCTTGCTGTTTTTGCCTCAAGCGAGGCGTTATCCGGGTCTCGGCGCAGGGCGGCTTCTAAAGTCCGTAGAGCTGCGGTATAGTCCTTGGCCGTGCTTAATTTGCCGGCTTCCATAATCTGAGTGGCGATGTAAGTTTGCAAGCCCTGGCGCTGCTTGATTTTATTCTCGGTTTCTGCCTGACGCAGCTTCTTGGTAGTTTCCAGTTCCTGGCGGGCCTGCATGGCCTCGCGTTGCTTCATTTGCTTGCGCAGCGACTCGTCCCAATCGGTGGAAACGCCGCGGATGCGTTCGGGGATTTCCTTGTTTTCCGGGTCCAAAAGAGAGGCGGCTTCCAAGTCGCGCAGAGCCTCGGTCAGGCGTTTTTCCTTGATTTCTCCGTCGGCCTTGCGCAGATAAGCCTTGGATAGCCGCACGCCTTCTTCCCGGGTCAAGGCGCTGATGCCGCGGCGGATGGTGTCTTCCAGTTCTTCCTTGGTTTGACCGAAGCGCTGGGTGAAGCTCACCAAGTGACTGATTCCGAGAGCATGCAGCTGCGCGGCGTAATCGAAATAAGAATTGCCGAGTTTCGCGCCTACTCCGGTGGAAAGTCCCTTGTCCTGCATTCCCAAGCGCAGAAAGGCAAAACGGCGGTAGCCCAGTTCCATGCCTCCGGAAGCCCGCAAACTTTCATTTTGGATTTTACTGAGCTTAAGAGCGAGCAAGGTTTGCCAATCTGGGGAAAATCTCAGGATATGAGCTGGAGAAACATCCACGGCGCGGGCATATTTTATCGGCTCGGAGACAAAGGTCATCTCCGGCGGGATGATATTTTGGACCATCAGCCCCACCATGAATCTTTCCCAAGGTTGAAAGATCATTCCCGCATCCGCGCCGGGTGCCGAGGGCGAAACGTGGTCTATGGTTTCGCGCACTGTTTTAACGGAAAGGCCGAGGGAAAGGGATTTTGGGAATGGCAAGGTATACCCCCAGCCCGCCAGGAAAGCGCTTTGGCTGATGGAAAAATTGACCGGAGTATCATTAGGGCCGCTGCGGCGCTCAAATCCCCCGCTGGATTGGCGCGTAAAAGCGCCGGCAAAACCGCCCCAGCGCGAGGCGAAGCCGGCTGAGGCAAAGTCGTAGCTGGTGTCCTCGAAAAGCGTCACATGGGTTGCGCCGATTTCGGGCTTAAGCAAGCGGGAAAGCCCGGCGGGATTGCAGGACAAGGAGGCCGCGTCATCGGTAACGGCGGTCATGGCTCCACCCAAAGCGGCGCCGCGGGCCCCGGATTCCTGCCTTAAAAAGGCTCCGGCCTGGCCCGCTTGCGCGCCGGCGGCTGCCGCCTGCGGCGACATCGCTATCGCTGATAGGAAGGCGCCAAGGGCGATAGGCGTATAAGCTCCCACTGAGCTGTATATAACAGGGCACTGTTTTCTTGTCAAGATTTTCCTTATTTATTACATTAAAGTGTAACATGGCGAAAATATTGATAATCGAGGATGACGGCGGCCTCCAGCAGATGCTGAGCATCGCCTTCAACATGGAAGGCTTCGAGGTCCACTACGCCTTCAACGGGAAGGAAGGCTACGAGAAAATCCTCGCCATCCAGCCGGATGTGATTCTGCTGGACCTGATGATGCCCGTTTTAAACGGCGTTGAGGTGATCAAATTGGTCACGGCCAACACCATGGTCCGCGATATCCCCATCATCGTCATGACCGCCCATAGCGATAAGGCCGATATGCTCGAGCATTCCATCAAGGCCCAAGGGGTGCGGGAATACCTGCGCAAACCTTTCGAGATTGCCGCCATGAAAAGCGTGGTGCGGCGCATGCTCGTTCAATACCCCCGCAAAAGCGTTCCCTCGGCCTATGTGGCCAAGGGCGAGGTGCGCCTGGACATGAAGTTCCGCACCGTTTGGATTAACGATAAAATGATAGCCACTCTTTCCCCAACCAGGGCCTCGGTGCTTAAGATTCTCATCGAGGCCAAGAACGGCGTTAAGCGGGATAAGCTGCTGCATGCGGTTTGGGGCAATGAGGGCAGCCATAGCGCCCTGGAAAAAACCATACAACGTCTGCGCGAGGATTTAGGCCCCGATTCGCAGCGCATTCAAACGACTTCCGACGGCTACGAGCTCGTCGGCTAGAATTTCAAGCTTGCAAGCGCAGCGAGCAAGCAGCCCGCCGCAGGCGACACGAAATAACAGCCCGGCTTCCTTTCGCTGACCTATTCTGACCTGCCGACCCTTGTAATACTTTCGTCACCTGTTATCCTATTGCCCATAGCGTAACGCTTTCCTCAACACGGCATAGGCTGGGTGCCATTTAAATGCACTCGATAATAAAGGGGATCGTCGTTTTTCTTGTTTGCTTCTGCGCCGCTTCGGCGCACACTCAGCCCATTGCGACTACCAGCCTTCCTGAATCATATTACGGCCATTCCCTGGCGGCTACCGCGGGCTTTCTTTACCATGTGGGAGGCTTGGGGGGCATCAACGGAGTCGGCTCGGCCCAGAAGGTTTTCTATGCGCCTCTTCAAGCAGAAGGAGCCATCGGCTCCTGGACCGAGGCAAGCGCGCTGCCGCGGGCCGTATTTTTCCATTCCGGGATCGCCGCCGACAATACGCTTTACGTTTTAGGCGGCTACAACTTCGAAAATTCTTTGGCGGTTTCCAATCGGGTTTATTTCAGCCGACTCAATGCGGACGGCAGCCCCGGCGCCTGGCAGGAGACCGCGGCGCTGCCTGAAGCTGTTTTTTTCCTGAGCGCCGCGATTTACAACGGCAGAATTTATGTGACGGGAGGCTGGAACGGCCAAGCCCTGAGCAATGCGGTCTATTCGGCCTTGATCCAGCCGGACTCAAGTCTGGGGCCGTGGACGGCGCAGAGGCCCTTGCCCGAGGGAATTTACACACACGCGGCGGTTTCCAACGGCGCGCTATATGTTTTGGGCGGGGCGGTCAACGGGGGGACGCAGATTCAGAATACGGTTTATTATTCCCTCATCGGCTCCGATGGCACCCTGGCGGGTTGGAACGCCACAACGCCCCTACCTCTGCCGCTAAGCAACCATGCCGCGGTCATCGCCAATGGCCATGTTTTCACCGCCGGAGGCTGGATCGGTGCTGCTGCGACGCCATCGATCTTTGAAGCCTCGGTCAACGGGGATTCAAGCCTGGGCGGCTGGTCGACCTACGCCTCATTGCCGCAATCTCTTTATTTATCGGCCGGCGCGGCCACCTCGCGCTACTTTTATATCAGC
>MGUO01000210.1:0-2699 GCA_001800015.1 Elusimicrobia bacterium RIFCSPHIGHO2_02_FULL_57_9 | reverse complement strand
TTATTCTATGGCTTTGCCCGATCCTCCGCCACCCCCGCCTCTCAGCGACCTCCTAGCTCCGCGCAGCGCTCTAGCGATAGGCGTCCCCCGCTACGGCACGGCGCCGATATTTACGACCACGGCCGCTCTTCACCTCTTAACCACGGTCGACGATTATCTGCAGCAGGGCGACGGCCTAGGCTCAGTCGCCGAGACCCTGTACTCATTGAGCGGTTCAAGCTGGACCTCTTACGGCGCTCCTTTCAGCGTCACCCAGCAGGGCTTGCACGAATTGAGTTTTTTCAGCGTGGATAAGGCCGGCAATACGGAGCAAGCGCAGGTCTCGTCTCTGGCGGTGGACGCAGCCGCGCCGGTCTCCGAGTTGGCGGTAGGCGCGCCGCGGGCTTATTTGAGCTCGGGCGACTTGATCATCAGCCCTTTGACGCCGTTATCGGTTGGAGCGCAAGACCCTGCCGTTAACGGCGTGGCCGTCGGAGTCTCTCAAATTTTATCGGCCGTGGACAGCGATCCTTTAGCCCCGGCTCCGGATACTTTTAACATAGCCGGCGAGGGCGCGCATACGGTTCTGACCCAGGCTGCGGATCATTTAGGAAACCTGGAAAGCGCGCGCGCCTGGAATATCAACGTCGACGGCACCGCTCCCCTGACTACTTTATCCGTTTCCGCTGGCTACTTCCCGCCAAACGACTCCCCGATCCTCAACGCCGCCTCATTTCTGAACTTCTCGGCGCTCGATCCCGTGAGCGGGGGGTGTGCTGCGGGTGTCCACCACAGCGAATATTCCACTGACGCGGGAGCGCCGCTCATCGAAGCCGGGCCTTTTACCTTGGAAGAAGGCGCGCATGTGATTTCTTATCGGAGCATCGATAATGTCGGCAATGCCGAGGCCGCCAAATCGGCTTCTTATCGCGTGGACGCCACCCCCCCGCTCAGCGCGCTTGAAATCGCAAGTCCGGCTCTTTCTTTATTCGGCATGGAGGTGATGACGCCCCAAACGCCTATCAGCCTGACGGCGCAAGACCCCGTTTCAAACGGTGTGTCTTCGGGGGTTGAGCGCATTATCTACAGCGTGGACGGCGGCCCGGACCAAATTTATTCCGCGCCGTTTAATCTGGCGGCCGGGTCCCATGACGTCAGCTTCGGCTCGGCGGATAACGCCGGCAATCTCGAGGAAAGAAACTTGGCCAAACTCTCCGTCACCTCCTTTCTCAGCGAGGCCCTGGCGGGAGTTAATTCCGTGACCTTATCGGGGCAAGCTCAGGTCACTGGCGATGTGCGCTCAAACGGGCCCTTTAAAGCCAACGGAAAATCCCGGGTTGACGGGAATGTAACGGCCCTTTCCGTCACCTTAACCGGGCAAAGCCGCGTCAGCGGTTCGGTGAGCGAAACCCCTGGGACCATCGATGCGAACGCTTTCGACTTGGTTGCGGCCAAAGCGGCGGCCCGGGCGGATAATAATAATGCCGCCATACCCTCAAAATATCTCTCGCAGGGGGCTCTTGAACTGGAGGGAGCGGAGCAATTGACTTTGTCGTCCGGCAGCTATTATCTCACGGGGCTGAAGGTCAGCGCACTAGCCGGTCTCTCCGTATCAGGAGAGGTTCAGCTCTTCATATCGGGGGAGGTCGCGATCAGCGGATTGGGCCGCGTCAACGAATCGGGAGACGCGGCCGACCTGTGGATTATTTCAGACTTAGGCGCTGTGGGCTTGAGCGGCGCGGCGCGCGCGGCCTTTAATCTTTACGCCCCGCGCTCGGCTGTCTCCATCAGCGGCCTGGGCCAATTCGCCGGGCATGTGCTGGGCGAAAAAGTGGCCCTCTCCGGGAAAGCCTTGCAGCCGTCAACCAGGCGATTGCCCGGGTGCTTCAAACGCGGCAAATTCAAACATCTCGCGATCGTAAAGCGGATTATTCAAGGACTGAATACTTCAAGCAACGGGCATTTAAAGGGCAAGGACTGGGCCGTGGCCTTAAGCCGGATCACGCTTGAGATCGCCCCTACCGCGGCAGCAAAAGCTCAACAAGAAGCCCGGGTTGCCCGCTCGAGTGGAATAATCGCGGCGCCTCCCGCCGCCCCGCTGAGCCTGCGCGATCATAAACCGGCAATCAAGGGGGGGAAGAAGTCAGCTCCAGCGCTCAAGCCCGTTTTCTATATTTCTCCTCAAGCAGCGTTATCCTTCGTCAATGCGCAAGGGCATGAAGTGCGCTCCAAGAACCAATCGGCGGTCGTCATTCCTCCGGGCGCGGTGGCTTCCGGTTTAGGAGTCACGGTCTGTCCCGCGAAAGCGGCGGATAAGGAGCAAGAGGCTCGCCGCCTGCTCTCCACCTTGCGTCAGGCAATCGTGCCCGCGGCAGAGCCCGTTGAATTCGGCCCTGAGGGCGCTCGCTTTGAGAAATCCGTCACTATTGAATTGCCCTATAACCGCCTGCAATTGGGGGCCGGCGTTTCCGATGATAATCTGGCCGTGCACTACTGGAACCCAAAATCCGGAGAATGGGAAATCCTGGCTTCCGAGGTGGACAAGCAAGCCCAAATCGTGCGGGCGAAAACCGACCACTTCTCCCTTTATCAGGTATTCTCGGGGGCCGGGCCCGAAGTGGCGGCCCCCGCGCTTGGTTTTGTCTTCGGCCAGGTTTACGCCTTTCCCAATCCTTCCCGTCCCGGACAAAATCCGAGCATTCACGTAGAGGCGGGTTCCG
>MGUO01000209.1:5099-10239 GCA_001800015.1 Elusimicrobia bacterium RIFCSPHIGHO2_02_FULL_57_9 | reverse complement strand
CATGACGGACTCTTGAATGGCTTTAACCGCTGTATCAAGCGAGGCATGGGCCGTAAGCATCAAAATCTGGCTGTCCGAATTCAAGGTCCGCACCTGCTTGATCACGTCGATGCCCGTGCCGTCGGTTAAATTGTAGTCCATCAGGATTACGTCGAAGAACTTCTTTTTGACCTGAGCCATGGCCTCGGCGCCGCTGGCGGCTTTTTCCACTTTATAGCCGGCAACCTCTAAATTGTCGCAAAGGCTCTCCCTCATATGAGGATCGTCATCGACGATTAAGATCGTGCCGCCGTTCATGCCTTGGCCTTGGGCAGAGAAATCCTGAAGGTGGTCCCTTTGCCCACCAGGCTTTCCACGTCTACCCTTCCTTGATGTCTTTCCACGACCTTGCGCACCACGGCTAGGCCCAAGCCGGTGCCGCGGGCCTTGGTGGTGAAGAACGGCGTGAATATCTTATCCAGGACGTCGGGCGCGATGCCGGGGCCGCTGTCGCCGACTTCAACCAAGGCCGAGCCGTTCTGGCCCGGCGCGGTCCTGATCCTGATGACGCCCGATTCGGGCATCACCTCTATGGCGTTGCCGATAATATTGCGCAGTGCCTGCTTCATTTCCGTGATATCGAGGTCCACCGCGGGATTTGAGGCACTCAGCTTCTTATCCACGGTGATGTGCGGCGGGAACGGGTAAACCGAGAGCAGTTCCTCGATGAAGGCGTCTAAACCCACCCGCTCGGGCTTAAGCTCCCGGCTGCGAGAATAGGTCAAGATTTCATTGATGATGCCGTTGGCTTGCTGGATTTCGGACTCTATGATTTTAATGTGCTTGGCGATCTTGGCGTCGCTCTCAAGCGACGCCCCCAGCTTGGTCTTTATGAAATAAATGGAATTATTGATGACGGCCAGAGGGTTTCTGATCTCATGGCCTACCACCGAGGCCATCTGGCCGATGGCCGCCAGCCTTTCTTTCTTGATGAGCTCGTCCTGGGCGGCCTTAAGCTCGCGGGTTCTGGCCTCTACGCGCTTTTCCAGGAATTTGGTGAACTTCTCCAGTTCCCGCTTGGCGCTGATCAGCTCCCCGGTCTTTTCCTTCAGGGATTCGCTCATGGTCAAAAAGGTCTGCGCCAAATCGCCGATCTCATCATCCGTCATCATGATTTCGGGAAGATCCTCGAACTGGCCCTTGCCCAGGCGATCGGCCGCCTCGCGCAAAATACGGATGGGCTGGGTGATATAGACGGCCACCAACAAGGACAGCAGAATAACAACGAGGAAAACCCAAATGAACACGCTCAAGGTCTGCGACTTCATTTCGGCGGCCGCCTGATAGGCGGTTTCAAGGGGCTGCTGCACATAAACGATCCAATCCAGGCCCTTGACGTCCGCATACGCTCCCAGGAGCCTGGCGCCATTGGCCAGGGTAATGTCTCCCCCACCCTTTTCCTCGCTCTGGGTCCTGAGGATTTTAAGGATATCCTCGCTTAAGCGCGCGTCCGGCTGATAGGCCTCGAGATTGGAATGCGCGATCATAAATCCGTCCGAAGCCACCACCGACGCCACGCTTTTGCCGGTCGGCGGAAACTCCATGCCCAGCATGGAGGAAAGGCCGTTTAAGCTGATCTTGGCCGTCAGAACCCCCACAGGGCGCGGAGGCTTGGCCTTTGTATCCATGACGGCTACGGCGATGGTAAGGGCGGGATAAAGCCGCTGGAAGCGTTCCAGCCGCCCTATATACTGGCCGCGGGACATAACCTTGATGAAAAAATCCTCGGAGGCGAACTTGCGCATTTCCGGATTGGCGCCCAGGAAGCGGCCGGTACGCAGCAGCTCCGCGCCCGCGGGATTTATCACGGAGATTTCCAGAACGGCCAAATGCACCTGGATGATGCGGTTTAAATATTGCTGCTGCTTGGCCGGATTCATGGAGGAAAATTCCTCCAGGCCCGCCGTTTCCATGAGGACGTTTTTAAACGTCATCACGTATTTATGCACCGTATCCGCGAAACCGACCGCCAAGGACTCCTGCATGGACAGGGTTTCCTTGCGCAGAGCGGCCTGGGAAATATTGACGAGGCGGTAAGCCAGGTAGCCCATAGGCGCCAGAGAGACAAGCAGGAAGCAAAAAAGTATCTTGTAGGCCAGTTTGCCGCGTCTGGTGGCTGCCATAAGATCGGTGCCCGAGAACAAGGTTAGCAGGGGCTTATTGCAGAACTATTTCCACGCCCGGTTCGCTAGACCCTGCTCCGGGATAAAAGCTGCCTGATGCGCACGGAGAGCTCGGCTAAGTCGAAAGGCTTGGTGAAATACTCATCGGCACCCAATTCAAAGCCCTGCTTCTTCTCCTCGGCTGATAAAAAGCGCCCCGTCATCATGATGAGAATAGTGGACTTGGACTTTTTGCGCAAATGCTGGCAGATCTGAAAGCCCGAGGAATCCGGCAATTGGATGTCCATGATCACGACCTGAGGCAAAAGCTTGGCCGCGGCGGCAAGAGCCGCTTCAGCCGTACCGGCCTGATGGCACTCAAAACCGTCAAGCTCCAGAACCTCGGCCAGGCTTTCGCGCAAATGCGCGTCATCGTCAATGATCAAAAGCTTCGGCTGTTGGCCTTCGTGCATTCTACCTCCGAACCTCGGCGCCGGGAGGCACCAATTTATAGCCGACGCAAGGAATGGTCGTAATGAAGCGCGCCGCCGGGCCCAGCTTTTCGCGCAGGCGGCGGACATGGACGTCTACCGTGCGCGGCGAGCCGAAATAATTATAGCCCCAGACGCGCTCGATAAGGTACGGGCGGCTTAAAACGCGGTTGGTGGAGCTCAGAAAAACATAAAGCAGATCGAGCTCCTTGGAAGTCAAAGACACCTTCTTGCCCGCCACATGCAGGGTATAGCTGGTCAGATTGAGCTCGATGGAACCCATCTTGAGAACCTCTTCCGAGACATTGGTCTGGGTGCGGCGCAGCACGGCCTTGATGCGCGCCATGCATTCGGCCACGTCCCAATTCAAGGAGAGGCATTCATCGGCCCCGGCCTGGAAAAAGGCCAGGCGTAGGGAAACCTTATCGGTGGATAAAGCCCCGGTGGCGACCACCGGGGCGGCGGGACCGTTGGCCCCGAACTTCTTCATGGTATCCGAGGTTTTATGGGCAAACAAAGCATAAGCCGAATTGGACTTGTTATTGACGAAAGCCGGCGCTTCGCCGTGCTCGACCAAGGCTATAATCGGAATCTGACGGGAGGGGCCGCGCGAGCGCAGGGTTTTAACCAGAGTGATGCCCTCCTCATCCATCAACCGCTGGCCGACCAGCAGCAGGTCGCAGCTGCGATGGGCCAAGAGTCCCAGGACTTCTTTGGCTCTTTGGGCGATGGTGACCGCCATGCTGTTGGCGCCCAGGGCTTCAAGGATGACTCCGGCGCGGTTGGGATCTCGGGAAGCGTAGACGACGTTAATTTTCATGCGGCGGGCTCTTCCTCCTCAACACCCTCAAACTCAAGACCCACCCCCCCCAGGCCCAGAACCCCGGAAAAGAAATTGTAGAGAACCGCGATGACCAGAACCAGGGCATCCATCAAAACCATGTAGAACAAGGCGAAAAGAATCGTGGAAACAAACCGCATTCCCAGGCCCATGCCGGCTGCGTTGATGTTGGGAACCAGCACGAAAGTGACCACGCCGCCGAAAAGGCCCAGGGTGCCCAATAAGGCCGAAATCACGGGTTTGGCCGCCGCAAGCAACGCGCCGCCCGCGATCAACGCGCCAAGACCGGCAATAATGGGTTTTTGGGCGTAAAAGCCGATAAAGCCCAGGATGCCTCCGATAGCCACTGCCGTCGGGATCATCGGATGAGTATACCAGAACGGATCAAGCCGCTTCAGCCGGTAGGCCATTTATCTCTCCTCTTGAGAAGGCATACCTAAGATTAACAGAAAATGACGCCTTTATACAAGTAGTTTGACGTTCTAGGGCCTACGCCAACATAGGCCCTTTACCGCATGTAGGCTTGGTAACTGCGGATCTGAAAGGCCGTCAAAAAACCCTCCCCGATTGACTATACCAATTGGGGGCGGTTTTTATTTAATTTTCTAGAAATTCCGGCTGGGAATATTTTTCCAGCAGCCCCGATTCAGCAAGTGCAGAGCCCAACTCAAAGAGAGAAGGCCTCCGATAAGGAAAACAAACGGCAAAGGACCGTCTCCGGGAAGTCCGCCGACTCCCATTCCGTTTGCCAGCATCCCGACGGCCATGATGACGTTCATGTGGATAGTATTGGTCCGGAAGGCGGAAAAATCAATACATATCAAGGTAAATGATTGGTAAAAGCCTGCGCCGCTAAATCCTAGCGCCGAGCTGTTTGGGCGCGAAGAGAATCAGGGTGCGGCGCAATTCCCCCTCCTCTTCCAGGTGCACGGCCTTGACATGGCAAGGTTCCGACTTGAAGGTGGTGTCTGCTTCCACGATTTGATTGGGACGCTCCAGGGCCACTCCCACCAGCCTTAAAACATCCTGCTGCTGGCTGTCGATGACGTCCAATAAGTGCAGCTTGCCGTCTGGAGACGTGGTGGTCGCCTTGATGGGAAAATTCGTGTAAAGCACGGTATTATCCTCATCAACGACCACGGCCCGGTGGCTTTTGGATACGATCGCCATTAAAATCGACTGCCACCAGCGCGTTTCCGCAACGCCCCGCTGCTTTTCCTTGACCATGGCGTTACCCATCTCGGTTTTGACCTTGGCTAAAAACAAATTCAGCACATGGGCCACGTCGCCGATCTCATCCTGGCGGGCCGTGAATCTTAACTCCATGGTTTTAAAAGAAATAGCTTCCAGCGCGTCGCGCAAATTAAGCAAGGGATTGAGTACGAAATGATGCAGGAAAAAATAAAGCGGGATGCCCAGGAGCAGCAAGACCCCCACCGCGCCGATGGTGTACTTGCCCATGGCCTTGTTGATCACCTTGACCACGCCCTCGCGGCTGACCTGGAGGTTCAATATCCCCATCACCTCGCCTCTTAAGGCCAGAGGTATGGCGATGTCGTAAAGGGGTTGGTCGGGCACGGCGCGCACCATGGGGGATTTGGCCAGCCATGCCTGCTCGATGGCGTCGGTGGGCAAGGTGATCTCTTTGGAAAATTGGTCGAAAGACC
>MGUO01000209.1:0-5040 GCA_001800015.1 Elusimicrobia bacterium RIFCSPHIGHO2_02_FULL_57_9 | reverse complement strand
TCAAGCCATTGATCAAGGTCGGGGCGTAGAGCCGGACCATGTCGATGGATTCCTGCTTGAGCTTTTCGTCAAACGTCCATTTAAAAAGGTTGTAATAGAAAATGCCCCCCAGAAACATGGCGTAGGCGCCGATGGCGGCAAACCAGAGAAACCATTTGGCGGAAAGCCTCATGGTTATCGGCTTCCGCCGTAAAGCTTCTCAATGCGCTCAAGGCCGGCTTGGGCGTCCGCATTGGCCGCATCGAGCTTCTTGGCCAGGTTCCACTCATCGCGCGCTTTGTCATAGTCTCCTTTCTGGAAGAAAATGACGCCGGAAAGATAATGCTGCTCGGCCGAACGCCGGGCTTCTTCCGAAATCCCGGAGGGAGTCATGGGCCCCTGGGCTTGCGCCTCAGCGCGGGCCCTGGCTTCGGCCTCGGCCTTGGCCTTTTCCTCCGCCTCTTTTCTGGCCTGCTCATCGCGCATCTTGGCGATTTCCACGTCCTTTTTGCGGGCCGCGTCCTCGCGGCGCATCTGCTCCTTGGCGCGGGTGATCAATTGATCGGCGGCTTTAGGGTCGTAGCCGTAGCCCACGGCCACCTTCCATTCTTTGATGGCTTCGTCGTATTTGCGGCTCTCATAAAGCTGCCGGCCCGCGCCCACATGCTGATTGGCCATTTCAGCGCGAATTTCCGCCATCAGCTTCTGAGCCTTCGAATTGCCCGGACCCACCTGCAGAACCTGGTCGAGCATCTTCAGGGCCTCGATGGTCTGTCCCTGGCTGTAAAGGTTCAAGGCGCTCTGCATTTTTTCGCCGATTTCCTGCTCGCGCGCTTCGGATTCAACCTTGGCGATGGCGGCGGTTAAACGGGGATATCTCGGGTTTAAAACCAAGGCGGCATACCATTGATCCAGGGCTTCGCGCAGCCCGCGCTGGCGATAGGCCTGCTGCCCTTTTAAGAAATGATTCTCAGCCATTTCCGCGCGCACTTTTTTAAGCCAATAGCGGGCCTTCAAATTCCCGGGAGAGAGCTTGGCCGCCTCTTCCCAGCGGGCCGCGGCCTCGACGCGCCTTCCCTGGCTGTAAAGAAGCATGCCTTCCTCGAATTTGTCCTCTATGAGCTTGCGTTCGGATAAGCGATGCTTCTTGGAGCCCTTAAGCTCGATGGTCGCGCGGTGCAGCGTGGAGGCGTCCTCGTAGGCCGGGTCTATGGTCAAGATTCTCATGGTGAGTTCGCGCGCGCTCTCATACTGCCCCTGGCGATAAAGATCAAAGGCGTTTTCATAAACGCCCTTGAGCGTTCTGCGGGTGATGCGCGCTTTTTCCAGCTGGATCGCGTAAATGACGTTCTTCTTGTCCTCATCGGAAATACGGCCCAGATTGACCTTGCTCATGTCCAAAAATAAGGAGTCTGCTTCTTTGGCTTTGGTGATGGAGACCGCCTCAAGATTTACGGAAGAAATGAGAAGCAAAAGAAAAAAAGAAAAGCGATTTTTATGGGCCTTGGGCCCGTGATTTTTACTCGCTTCGCGAGCAAAAATTTTAAAAAAGCAAAAAATATTCGGCATATTAGAATCCTAAACCGCCCGTCATAAGCGACTTGATCATCGGCGCCAGCATCATGATGAACACCGTTGGAAAAATGAAGATGAAAAGCGGAAACAGCATCTTGGTCGAAGCCTGGGCCGCCAGCTTCTCGGCGCGGTTTAAGCGCTTAAAACGCATGTCGGAAGCGTAGTTGCGCAGCAGCTCGACTAAGCTCGTGCCCAATTCGTCGGATTGAATAATGAGGCCGACGAAAGACCGTATCTCCTGGATGCCGGTTCTTAAAGTCAGGCGCCTTAAGGCGTCGCGCCGGGAATAGCCCAGGGAAATTTCATTGAGCATCTTGCCTATCTCCGCCTCCAATTCCGTCTTCTTGGTGGAGGTTTTTATAATCCGGTCGAAAGCGGTCATGTAATCCAAGCCGGCCTCGATGGTCAGGGCGGCCAAATCAACCATCGTAGGAAAATTGCGCATGATATCGGCCTGCCGGGCCCTGATCCTGGCGTTAAAAAGCATGTCCGGGATAAAAAAGCCGATGAGCCCGAAAACGGCAATGACCGGAGAATCCAGCAAAGCCCAGATCACGCCCATCGCCACTCCGGCCCCGATCTCTTTAAAATGGAGCATCCGCAGAGGGGTCGGATTGTCCGGGCGGCCCAGCAACATATGGAGCTCTTCAAGCCTTGTGTCGAGATTAAAACTCTTAAGCAGGAATAAATCCAGCCTCTCGATAAGCCCCCCCTTGGGATTGAGGCTGGAAAAGGCCGTGGAAATGCCGGCTTCCTTTTTCGCCAACTTGGCCAGATCGGCTTCGTCATCGGGAGGAGAAGCCAGCAGGCGGTGTACGGTGGTATAAAAGGCGATCGAGCCCAGGAAAGAAACCACGAATAGCACGTAAACCACGGGGCCCAGAATCGCCGCGGTCGGGAATAAAAGGCTCATACCTGGATGTCTCCCAGCTTGTTGACGATTCTCATTCCGATGCCGATCCAGACCGTGCAGAAAAGCAATACCGTCAAGCCCATGCCCGTGAAATAGAATTCCTTCATGGGTCCGGGCTGGAAAAGAAACATGATGAGCAGCATCACCCAGGGCATGATGCCCACCACGATGGCTTGGATGCGCTGCTGGGCCGTCAGAGCGGAAGTCTTTTCGGTCAGCTTGGACTCCTCGCGGATATTCTCCACGATGCGGTCGAAAATCTTGGTCAAGTTGCCGCCCGCGGAGCGCTGGATGACGACGGCCTTGATCATATAGGTGACCAGCCGGCTTTGCACCCGTTCCTCGATGCCTTCCATGGCCTTCTCAAGGCTGGTGCCCAACTGGTAATTCTTAAGGCACAGGCCGAATTCCTCGGAAATAGGGGGCTGAAGATCGCGATGCACCAATTCCAGGCACTGCACCAAGTCGATGCCGGACTTAAGCCCGTTGGACATCAGAATCATCGCGTCCATGAGCTGGGCCTCGCATTTAAGCCCGCGCCTGATGCGGATATTCTTAAGCAGCCAGCCCGGCAGGACAAGGCCGGTGTAAATGCCGAAACCGCTGAAAATAAGCAAGCCGAACGGATCGGCAGAGAGCAGTCCCAGCAAAATCCCCAAGGCGATGGGAGTTCCCACCAGATAATTGATTTTAACGGTTAAAAACTGCCTTTCATATTCGTGGGCCCATTCCTTGGCTTTGGCCTTATATTTTTCAATGCCCTCGGCTATTTTCTTCTCGTTTAAAACCCCCAGCAGCCAGCCGCCGGCAAAAATAAGCGCGATGCCGATCAGTTTCAGCAAGTAAGGCAGCAACACGGACGAGCGAGCGAACTCGTCCGGCGGGCTGTAGCCGCGGGGCTGATGCTGCAGCACGTTGTAAGCGCTGTTGGTTAAGGCCGCGATGGCCAGCACCGCCTCCCGGTAGCGCTGGGAATCGCCCGAGGTCAGGCCATCCATGAGAGTGTCCAGTTCCTTGACGATCAAATCAAAGTTGGCCAGCACCGCCCGTCCGCGCCCCCCCAAAGAGGATCCCAGCCGGGCACGGTAGAGGCGGTCCAAGGACATCTGGAAGCGAATGCGGTTATCCTCGTAATCCCGCAGCAGGGAAACGGGCTGGGCCAGCTGCCCGCCGTCGGAGGGAAGAAGGGTTTTACGCGTCAACTCGAAAAATTCGTAAAGCACGGAAACCGGCGCCTGCCACAGTTGGGCTTCGTTGAGTATGCCTTCCTCCGGATCCTGCCATACCGGGCGCTTAAGCATGGCCGCCAGGTTCTGGTTCACCCATTCAGGCACATCCAGCGCCGGATCGCGATCCTTTTTGAAATAGTGGTAGAACTTCTGGGCGCGCGTTTCGGCCCCGTCCTTTTTGTCCAGCATGAACTTGACTTCGCCGGGCTTAAACACCTGGGCCGAGCCGTCCATGGCGCCCAACGCGCAAGCCAGCGTCAGAACCGCAATTCTCATTTGGGGGAGGCTCCGGAGCGCAGACCGGACGGATGCGCCGCGAGGAGCACCTCTTTGGATTCCTTATAGATGGACAAAGGCATATTCAAGCCTTTGAGCTTGAATTCCTCCTGGAAGCTGGGAACATAGCCGGTCGCCGTGAAGTAACCCAGGCTCTGCCCCTTCTCGGAAACCGTGGTTTGATTGAAGCGGAAAATGTCGCGCATCGTGACTTTAAGCCCATCTCGCCCGGCCACTTCCGTTACGTAAGTGACGCGGCGTTTGCCGTCGGAGAAGCGCGTGAGCTGGATAAAAAGGTGCACGGCGCTTGCTATCATATCCACCAGCACCGACATCGGCAGATCGTTGCCTCCCATCAGGCACATGGCCGAGAGGCGCGAAATCGCGTCGCTCGGCGTGTTGGCGTGGATGGTCGAAAGAGAGCCCTCATGACCCGTGTTCATGGCTTGCAGCATGTCCAGGGCTTCTCCCCCGCGACACTCGCCGACCACGATGCGGTCCGGGCGCATGCGCAGGGAGTTTCGGATTAAGTCGCGGATGGTGATCTCGCCCTTGCCCTCGATATTTTGCGGACGGCTTTCCAAGCGCACCCAATGCTCCTGCATCAGCTTAAGTTCGGCCGTGTCCTCAACCGTAATGATGCGTTCCTCTTCCGGAATGAAATTCGAAAGCATATTCAAAAACGTGGTCTTGCCGGTTCCGGTTCCGCCCGATATGATGATGCTTTTGCGCAGCAGCACGCATTTCTCCAGGAACTCGACCATCTCCGGCGTGCAGCTGCCAAAGCCGACCAACTGCGTGGAATTGAAGGGTTTGGCCGAAAAACGGCGAATGGTGAGCGTGGGGCCGGAAACCGCTAGCGGGGCGATGATGGCATTCACGCGCGAGCCGTCTCTAAGCCGGGCATCGACATAGGGAACCGATTCGTCGATGCGGCGGCCGATTGGAGCGATGATGCGCTTGATCACCTGGATGACATGCTCATCGCTGCGAAAACGCACGGGAAGCTGGACCAGACGACCGGCCCGCTCGATGTAAATCTTCTCGCAGGAGTTGACCATTATTTCG
>MGUO01000208.1 GCA_001800015.1 Elusimicrobia bacterium RIFCSPHIGHO2_02_FULL_57_9 | reverse complement strand
CACGCAGCAGGCGGCGCATGATTTTCCCCGAACGGGTTTTGGGCAGGGACTGGCTGAAGCGGATATCGGAAGGCTTGGCGATGGAGCCGATGGTTTTACCCACGTGCAAACGCAATTCCTCCTTTAAATCAGGCGTCGGGGCGCTTGTGCCGGCCAGGGTCACGAAAGCGGTGATGGCCTGGCCCTGAATTTCATCCGGCCGGCCCACGACCGCGGCTTCGGCTACGGCCGGATGGCTGGCCAAGGCGGATTCGATCTCCATGGTGGAAAGACGGTGCCCCGCCACGTTGAGCACATCGTCTATGCGGCCCAAAATCCAGAAATAACCGTCCTTATCCTTGCGCGCGCCGTCTCCCGTGAAGTAAATATCCTTCCGGAACTGGCTGAAATACTGATCCTCATAACGGCCGGGATCGCCGTAGATCGTGCGCAGCATGGCAGGCCAGGGCTTCTTAATCACCAGATAGCCCCCGGCGCCCGCCGCAACAGAGCGCCCTTGCTTGTCGACCACATCAGCGTCGATGCCTGGAAAGGGCAGGGTGGCCGAGCCGGGTTTGGCGGGGGTGGCTCCGGGCAGCGGCGAGACCATGATGGCACCCGTCTCGGTCTGCCACCAGGTGTCGACGATCGTGCAGCGGGAGCCGCCGATCACGCGATGATACCAAAGCCAGGCCTGCGGGTTGATGGGTTCTCCCACGGTGCCCAAGAGTCTTAACGAAGAGAGATCATGCTGAGCAGGCCATTGCTCCCCTAAACGCATAAAGGTTCTAATAGCGGTAGGGGCGGTGTAAAAAATATTGATACGATGCCTTTCGATAATGGACCAGAAGCGGCCGGGCGATGGATGGAGGGGGGCGCCTTCATACATCAGGGTGGTGGCGCCATTGGCCAAGGGACCGTAAACGACATAAGAGTGGCCCGTGACCCAGCCGATATCGGCCGTGCACCAGAAAGTGTCTTCATCGCGCAGGTCGAATATCAATTTGGAGGTCAAAGCCGCCTGGGTCAAATAACCGCCCATGGTATGCAGCACACCCTTGGGTCGGCCGGTGCTGCCCGAGGTGTAAAGGATAAAGAGAGGGTGCTCGCTGTCTAAGGGGGCGGCGGGGCAATCAGAGGATGCTTTTTCCATCAACTCATGCCACCAGACATCACGCCCCGGCGTCCAGGCAA
>MGUO01000207.1 GCA_001800015.1 Elusimicrobia bacterium RIFCSPHIGHO2_02_FULL_57_9 | reverse complement strand
ACGCTGGAGACCTTGACCCAGGCCTTGGCCGGGGCGGGTTATGACGTGCTTCCTTCTTTGGACGGCGACCAGGCGCTGGAACTGACGCGCACCGGCCGCTTTCATTTGGCCGTCATCGGCACGGCCATTGCCTATGCCCAGCACAGCGGCATCGAGCTGGCGCAGCAGCTGCGCGAAAGCGATCCGGACCTGCGTATTATATTCATGGTCGAGCAATATCCGCTGCAGACGGCTTTGAAGGGGGTCAGCCAGGTGGTGGAGTTGGGCTTGGACGACGCCCTGCTTAAGCCGGTCGAACCATCGCGCCTGCTTTTCTCGGTGCGTCGGGCCTTGGAGCGGCGTTTTCTGCTTTTGGAAAACGCCCGCCTGCTTACGGAGATTCAGGAATCAAATCGGCAGTTGGCCCAGATCAACGGTTTTCAAAAGAAATTTTTCGCCATGGTGGCGCATGACGTCAAAAATCCCCTGACGGCCATTCTCGGCTATTCGGAAATTCTGGGGATGCGGCTCAAGGACCTGCCCAGCGAGCTTAAGTGCGCTTCCCATATCCACTCGGCCGCTCGCATCTTGAATTTCCTAATCTCGGACTTGGTGGATTTGGCCGCCATCGAATCAGGCAAGCTGCGGGTCAATATCGGCCTCCTGGATTTGGCGGCGGTGATCAACGACCTGAAATCTCGCATCGAGGTGGTCGCCCAGCAGCGCAAAATCCAGCTGCAAGTCTTAGTCCCTCCTTCGCTGCCGTCTCTAGCCGGCGATTCCGTGCGCATCGGCCAGGTCATACAAAATCTCTGCACCAACGGCATTCAATACACAAAAGCAGGCGGGCGCGTGACGGTCAAGGTGGACGTTTCACCCGCCTGGGTGACCGTCAGCGTCATAGACACCGGCATCGGCATCTCCAAGGCGGATCAGGCCCGCGTTTTCGAGCGCTTCTTCCAGAGCGAAGAAGCCCAGCAAATGCGCAAGGCCGGCTTCGGCTTGGGCCTAAAAATCGCCAGGGAAATCATCCAAATGCATGGGGGGCAGATCGGCCTTGAATCGGAGTTGGGCCGCGGCTCTCGCTTCTTTTTCACCCTGCCCGCTCAGAAAGGACAGACCACTCTCACAAGCCCGTGATCGATTTGGAGCGGCTTAAGCGGCTCGTCGCAAAAGATTCCCTGCTCACCCGCGAAGCCGACATCGCCTCTTATTCCTACGATGCCGCGCTCGATCGCGCACGCCCCGATGCGGTGGTTCTGGCGCGTTCGGCCGAGGAGGTGCGGCGGGTAGTTGAATTCTGCGCCCGCAATCTCGTCCCTTTTACGGCCCGGGGAGCAGGCACCAATCTTTCCGGCGGTTGCATCCCACTGCGCGGTGGCGTTATCCTGGCCCTGGCGCGCATGGATAAAATCCTCGAGATCGATACCGGCCGAGGATTGGCTGTGGTCGAGCCCGGGGTGGTCAATTTGAAACTGCAGCAGGAATTGGAAAAAGCCGGTTATTTTTACGCCCCGGACCCGGCGAGCTTCAGGGTTTCCACCATCGGCGGCAATATCGCTGAAAACGCCGGTGGCCCGCGCTGCCTTAAATACGGCGTGACCACCAATCACGTCCTGGCCCTCGAGGCCGCGATGCCGGACGGAACGCTGCAAAAATTTTCGCGCGAGGATGCGGGCCCTGATATGGTGAGCCTGCTGGTGGGCGCGGAAGGCACTCTAGGGGTGGTAACCAAGGCCTGGGTTAATATCCTTCCGCTGCCGGAAAACATCGTCACTTTTTTGGCCGGCTTTGATTCGATTGAAGCGGCCGTGGAAACCGTTGCCTCGATTATCGCGCGCGGAATTCTTCCACGCGCGCTCGAGGCTATGGATAAAACCACCGTGGATTCGGTAGAGGCCTATGTGCATGCCGGTTATCCCGAAACGGAAGCGGTTTTGCTCATTGAGCTTGACGGCCCGCGCGCCGAGCTGGCCATGGACGCCAAGGTAGTGGAGGTTCTGTGCCGGGAGCGTGGGGCGGTTGATTTCCGAGCGGCCGAGAGCGCGGCGGCGCGCGAGAAGCTTTGGGAGGGCCGCCGCGGCGCCTACGCCGCGATGGCAAGGCTGGCTCCCAACGTGATGGTGGAAGACGGCGTGGTTCCACGCGACAAGCTACCCGACATCGTTAAGCGCATCCGCGAGATCATGGCCCGGCACGATCTGACCGCCGGCCTGCTTTTTCATGCCGGCGACGGCAACATCCACCCCAACGTGGCTTATGACGAGCGCAACGAGGAAGAGACCAAGCGGGTCAAGCGCGCGGGTTATGAGATTTTGCAGGCCTGCGTGGAGCTCGGCGGTTCTCTTTCCGGCGAGCACGGCATAGGCTTGGACAAACGGCGGGCCATGGCCTGGCTGTTTACTCCGGAAACCCTGGATTTGTTCCGCCGCATCAAAAAGTCCTTGGACCCGGATGATCTGGCCAATCCCGATAAATTATTCCCTTTGACGCATGAGGCGGAAGGAAAGCTCGGGCTGGTCAAGCCGCCTGCTCCCGGCTTCAGCGAACAGGCTCTTTATCTGATTGAGAAGGTGAAGGAAGGCGCGGCCACGGGCAAGAAAATGGCCGTTTGCGGCAGTTTATCGCGACTGAAAGATAAGCCCGAAGGCCTGTTGGAGGTTCAAACTACGGGCCTGAATCACATCGTGGACTGGGACCGAAAAAACTACACGCTCACTGTCGAGAGCGGTATATCCCCGCGCGATTTGCAGCCTGGTCTTGCCCGGGAAAATTTCTTCGCCCATTTGCCGGATGCCGGAGGAACCCTTGGCGGTTTGCTGGCGACCAAATGCCACCTGCCGCTTTTTGACGATATTTTAGGCATGCGCTTGCTCTTGGCCGACGGAAGCGTGGTCGAGCTGGGCGGCAAGGTGCTCAAGAACGTCGCCGGCTATGACGTGCCGCGGCTGATGTTGGGTTCGTGGGGAACGCTGGGAATTATTCTGGATGTGACCTTGAAGCTATATTCACGTCCTCCCATGACGACTGGCGCTATTCCTCAGGCGCCGCGTCAGGGCGTCCCGGCTCCCGCAGGGCCGTGGCAGCGCAAGATCAAACTGGCTTTTGATCCCAAGAATCTTTTTAACCCCTGGTTCTTTGAATAAAATTCTGACGAGCTAAAATTTAAAAAGCTCTGGTTTTGATTGCATTATTTTACCTCCACCGGCGGAGGTAAAATACCTTTATTTTTTATGCGGTTTTAGAATGCAACTGTTTTTAAAAACAGTGGATGTTTCATGAGCGAAAAACTGAACAGGCTGATCACCGACCTGGGTGAGCGCTCGACCTATGACGCGGCCAGCCAGTGCAGCCGCTGCGGCTATTGCGAGCAGGCCTGCCCGACCTATGTCGCCACCGGCCAGGAATCCAAATCGGGGCGTGGGCGCAATCAGCTGGTGCGTCTGATGTTGGAGGGCAAGCTTAAGGACCCTTCCGAAGCCGGGGAGGCCTTGTCCACCTGCCTTCTTTGCGGGGCCTGCAGCACCGCGTGCTACGCGCACGTTCCCACTGCGGACATTGTTTTGGAAGGCAGGCGCATGCTGCGGGGAAAAAGCCCCTGGCTGGCCAAGATGCTGACGGTTCTGCTTGGGCGCGCGCCGGCGCTGCTTTCGGTCCTTCTTAAAATCGCTTATCTCTTGAAAAGGGCTGGGTTATCGGTTCTGGCCCGGCCGGCGCTGAGAATTATGGGCCTAAGGGGCTTGGCCGAGGCCGACCTTCATGTGGATGAGTTGCCGCTTAGATTTTTGTATGAAGAATTGCGCCAGAGGCCTAATGCTGAGAACCCGGCATGGCTTTATTTTGCCCCGTGCGGACCTAATTATCTTTATCCGCGTGTGGGACTGGCCACCGTTAATGTCCTGGGAAATACCCTCGGCTCCGGGCGATTCATGGATAATAACTGCTGCGGCCTGCTCAGCTACAATTACGGGGATATCGAAGATGCCCGTGTCCTGGCTAAAAAGAATATCGCCCGGGCTGAAGCCTTGCCCGGCGAGTCAGCCCCGCTGGTGGGGGATTGTTCCTCCTGCGTTGCCCACCTCAAGAACTACCCGCAGTTGTTCTTGGACGACGCGGCCTGGAAAGAGCGTGCGGAAAAATTCTCACGGCGCGTGCGCGACGCGGTGGAAATTATTAATAAATCAGAGATCGCCGGCCCGAAGCCGGAGGGGGTGATCACGTATCATGAGTCCTGCCGGGCTTGTCACGGCCAGGGCCTGCGGGCGTCGAAAGAGGGGCTAACGCGGCTTTGCGGCGGCTCTTTTCAGCCTCTGGAGGAAGCCGAGGTGTGCTGCGGCGGGGCGGGCGCCTTTTCCTTCACTCATCCCGAGCTTTCTGACGAAGTTTTGCGGCGCAAAATTGGGGCGATTGCGTCTACCCGCGCGAGCATTGTTCTTACCAGTTCCACCTCCTGCCTTATTCAACTTGCCCATGGATTGAAGAAATACTATCCTGAATGCCAGGTTCTGCATTTAAGCGAATTCGCTGTGGAAATTCTTTCTCAAAATGGGGCGAAGACAAGAGCTTGAGAAACGCCAGACATTGCTTTCCCGGTTCGGCCGGCTAATCGCCGCTGAAACCCGGCTGGAGGCGCTTCTCACCATCATCGCCGAGGAAGTCCGGCATATGATTTCCGCCGACCGCTGTTCCGTCTTCCTGGTGGACTCTTATAAAGGCGAAATCTGGACCAAGGTATCCATCGGCCTGGATGAAAAAATCCTGCGCATTCCCATGGGCCAGGGCATCGCGGGTTTTGTCGCCAAAACCGGCAGCGCGGTCAATATTAAGGACGCCTATCGCGACACCCGCTTTACCCAGGATTTAGACCGTATCACCGGCTATCAGACCCGCAGCGTTTTGGCCGTGCCGCTCAAAGGTCGCGACGGCAGGGCCGTGGGAGTTTTTGAAGTCCTTAATAAGAGCAAGGGCCCTTTTACGGATGAGGATGAAGGGCTGCTGCGGATTCTGGCTACCATGGCGGCTTCCTTCATTGAGAACGCGACGCTCTACGAGGACCTGCGCCGCTCCCATTTGGAAACCATTTACCGTATGGCCTTGGTGGCCGAGTTTCGGGACCACCAGGATACCGGCAAACATTTACGGCGCATGAGCCGGTTCTCCGGAATCCTGGCCGCGACCATGGGCATGAGTTATCAGGAATCCGAGGACATCCGCTATGCCTCGCCGCTCCATGATATCGGGAAGGTGGCCATTCCTGACGCCATTCTGCGCAAGCCAGGCAAGCTGGATGAGAAGGAATACGACGAGATGAAACGGCACACGATTTACGGCAGCCAAATGCTGCATAAC
>MGUO01000206.1 GCA_001800015.1 Elusimicrobia bacterium RIFCSPHIGHO2_02_FULL_57_9 | reverse complement strand
GGTGACGGTCAATATCTGTAGCGTCGAAACCAGGCTGAGCGTCGAGGACTTAAGCAGCGTCGCCATCCTGGCCGGAGAGCTGCCCGTGACCGCGACGAGTTGCACGGCAAGCTTCTATGAACTCGAAGGTCCTTCCACCGCCGCCGCAGGCTCGGCTTTCTCCATGAAAATCATCGTGCGCAATGTGAGCATCCCGGCCCAAGGCAGCCCCGTGCCGCACTCGGGAAAACTCGCGGCCGTCAAAGCCATCGATGCCACGCATTTCGCGGCCGCCTCGGGCGTTCTGGGCGTGCCCTTGTTTTCCTTCTCCATCCCGGCGGGAACCATGGGCGATTACATATACACCATCCCCAATCAGACCTACTTGAAAGCCGAAACTATTTACCTGCAATTGACCGCCGATGAGCCTACGGAACTGGCCGGCGGCGTGGCGATGGCGGGCCCGATACCAGTGGGGCCCGGCGTGCCTCAAAGAGTGGTCGTGACCGTAGAGGACTCCGTGGTGGGAGCCTTGGGAGAAACCGATCTGACGGCAAGCCTTGTGGACGCTTTCGGCAACCGCATCGCCGGCAAGCAAGTGACCATTCAGCTCACTAGCGGCTCAGGCATACTGCTCAACGGCAATCCCTTGAGCCAGTCCCTGCTCACCGACGCCAATGGAAACGCGGTATTCCAGTTTAGGGCCGGCAAGGTGTCGGAGAACAACGGCTTTACGGCCTTTTCCCCGGATTACCCCGGCATTGCGCCCACCATTGACGTCGTGCTGGTGTCCCTGCTCGGCGACAAGACCGTGGCCGCCTATCCCAACCCGGTCAAGATCACCGAGCGGCCGCTGACCGTCGAATACCGTCTTGAATTCAACAGCGACGTGACCATGATCATCACCGACATGTTCGGCCGCGAAGTTTATAGAACCTCGGCTTCAGCGGGCGCTACCGGCGGCATCTCTGGTTTCAACCGCATGACCTGGGATGGACGCAACGGCAGCGGAACCAGGGTGGCCGTGGGCGTATACGGACTGCACTTGATCATGAGCGCCAACGGTCAAACGCAGAGAGCCAAGACCAGGTTCGGCATCCGGAAATAACGGATTTGAACGGAGGAGCAATGAAATCTAGAAAACAATATTGGATCATGCCGGACTTCCAGTGGCGCATGATCCGGCACTGGGCCCTCTTGGTGCTGGTGACCAACGCGGCCACCTGCTTGATCACCGTGGGCCTGGTGAAATACCAGGACCGGCAGATGCCGGGCCAATATTTCTACACCATGGACAAACTGGAGGCTTCACCCGTTATAGTTGACCCCGTGGTGGTCAAACGCCAAGACATCATTTTCCCGGCTCTTTTAATCGCGCTGATCGTGGGAATGGGGGCCTCGGTCATGGCCGGAGTGCTCTATTCCCATCGCCTGGCGGGACCGCTTTACCGCATCCGACGCACCTTAAGCGAGGTCCAGGAAGGCAAGCCGTTGCGTCCCATTGTCCTGCGCAAAAACGACGAATTCAAGGAGTTGGCCGAAGATCTCAACGGGTTTTTGTCCAACAGGACGCCCTAAAAGGAGAGTGCAGCGCCAGATATCCTCTGTCCCGACATAGCCCAGCTAGCTGAGCGGTTCTCCTAGGAGGGGAGGTCGCTCAGCTTTTTGATGCGAAATGCTGATAACCCCTAATTGATACAATACCAATATCTTGGAAACTTCCCCGCTCATCGTCGACGTCAAGAAAATGGCCCCGGAAGGCGAAGCCATCGCCTTTCCCATGGCGTCCAACGCAGGACAGGCCCAACAATCCTCCCGCGTGATCTTTATCGCAGGCGCAGTCCCCGGCGACCGCCTGGAAGTGGAGCTAGTCTCGGCCAAATCAAGCTTCGCCCGCGCCCGCATCAAGAGGCTTCTGACACCCGGCCCCGACCGAATACAGCCGCCTTGCCCCCTCCACGACGCCCCAGGAAGGCCCACGCCGGCCTGCGGGGGCTGCAATTGGCAGCAATTGGCCTATGAGACCCAGCTCAAGCATAAGCGCGAAATGATCCGAGACTGCCTGGGCCGCATCGCCAAGATGCGGGAAGCGGCCGTTGAACCGGTTCTCGCCTCCCCCCAGGCCTGGGGCTACCGCAACAAAGTCCAAATTCCCTTCGGCCTGGATAAAACCGGAAAAATCATCGCCGGTTTCTACGCCTCCTCCTCCCATCAGATAGTGGATTTTAACGCCTGTCCGGTTCAGCCCGAGCTTTCCGTGCGCATCGCGCTCAAGGTCAAGGAATTGGCGGTCAAGCTGCGCTGGCCAATTTATGATGCGCAATCAAACCGGGGCTGGCTGCGGCATCTCTTCGTGCGCACCAATAGCCAAGGAAAGGCCCTGGCGGCCTTGGTCACGCATTCTCCCATGTTTCTGCGCCATGAAGAATTCATCTCGGAGATGCGCGAGGCCTTCCCCGAAATCGTCAGCTTTTATCAAAACGTCCAGCCGCTAAAAACCTCGGTGATCTTGGGCGAAAGCTGGCGGCGCTTGTGGGGCGCTTGCGGGCTTGAGGAAAAAATAGGCCGTTTTACCTTCTTCGCCTCGCCGGGCGTCTTTTTGCAGGTCAACACCGAGGCCGCAGCACTACTCTATGACGCCGCCCTGGCCGCGCTTAAGGACGGCGGCCCAGCCGGCAGCCACGCCCCTGCCGCCGCTTTCGATCTGATTCTGGATCTCTACTGCGGCGTGGGCACCCTGGCCTGCTGGCTGGCGCAAGCCGCGACCCGGATGATCGGCGTTGAGGAAAACCCCCAGGCCGTGCGCGATGCCTGGGCCAACGCCGAGCGCAATAAGATCAAAAACGCCCGCTTTTACGCCGGGAAAGTCGAATCCCTGCTCCCCAAGCTTAAAAAGGAGCTGCCGGCGCGCTGTGCTGCCGTGGTCGACCCTCCGCGTTCGGGCCTAAGCGAGCCCGTCCTGCGCTTGCTCACCGAACGTTCCATCTCGCGCGTGGTTTACGTCTCCTGCAACCCGGCGACCTTTGCTCGCGACGTCGGCTACTTATCCAAATCGGGATTTAAGCTCGGCCGGGTCCAGCCCGTGGATTTGTTCCCCCAAACCTCCCATATCGAACTCGTGGCTCAACTGAATACATAACGTCTATATTGGACAGCCTTAGGTCTCTGAGGCAAAAAATACTAGGACCAAAGACTGTTCACTTTAGGGCCATATAGCCCAAACAGGTTTTTGGACGGCTCTGATACAATTTCAGTAGCAGTTTCAAAGGAGGTAGTTCGATCATGGGACATTCATGTAATCATGCGAGATACCCCTACGTCGCGAAACAGTCTCCTCAATGTTATCGCTCGATCTGGCTGATTCATGAAGCCCGGCACATTGATCCTGGATTCCTTCATGTTGAATGCCCAGAATCTACCCCTGACAAAGATAATCCCGTCTATTCCCAGATAGCCGGACAGGTCGCTTGCGATGACCGGGCCGATGGTTCTCGTGGAGTTGAAATTGCGGTTTTAAAATCAATCTCTCGGTTCTGCACGAACTGCTCTGAAAATGACCGGGAAATTGCGGGGACAATCGCCAAGCACACGCTATCAAGCATTACCAACCCGGCGGAAAGACGACTCTTGGAAAATGCATTTTTCGACGAGACTATGGGCTCCGGTATAGGTCCAATGACCTACGCCGGTACCAGGTCCTTCGCACCTTGAAAAGCAGCGGTTTCTGACCTATCCTATGCCTAATATGAAAACATCATATTCGACCTTAATGCTGGCAGCGGCGCTTAATTTCTCCCTCGGCTCCGCGCCTGCTTTTGCCGACGGCATGCCGCAAGCCAAGAAGAATGCCGGTTTGACATTAAACGCGCCGGAACGCAAATTGCTTTCCCCGGAAGAGCTTGCCGCTTATGATAAGGAAATGAAGGATGCGGGCAGCGATGCGGCCAAACGCACCGATATAACGAAGAATTACATGGCTACTATCGAAAAGAACAATGCCGCGGCTCGCGCCAAATTTCTTACTGATCCCAATAAGGCCCCCTCAGGGTTTGATAACAACACAATAACCGCCAACACTGCCAACACTGCCAACACTGCCAACACTGCGGGGTCGCCCCCGGCCGGCAATCCGCAAACCTCGGAGCAAAGAGCCGCGCTACTGCAGGCTGAAGAGCTTAAGCGGAGGGCGACTGCAGGCACAGGAGGACATGTTGACCCCCCAAGGCAGCAGCCCCCTCCGCCGCCTGATGCCGGCTCTAAGCTCGTCGCCCCTCGAACAGCCGACCCCGAGGAAAAAAAGAAAGAAGGCTGGGGCGATGAAATCGCCGCCGGCAAGATGGCGATCGTTACAGGAGTCATAGGCACCATACTGACGGGAGGCGTCGGCGGGGCGCTGTTTTTCGCGGCGGGCGGCGGCCTGGGCTACTTGATGAGCAAAGAGATTAAAAGCCAGTAGCCGCCGCTACTTTTCGCCCCGCATCCCCCACGCCAGACACAAAGCCCCGATCGTAACGCAGGAGTCCGCTGCGTTAAAAACGGGCCAGATGCGAAAATCCAGAAAATCGATCACATGGCCGTAGGCCAAACGATCGTAAAGATTGCCCAAGGCCCCTCCCGTCACCAACAATAAGCCGATTTGAATCCAAGAGTTTTTATCGGCCCACGCCTTCTGCAGATAAAGCAACACGCCCAATAGGGCGATGGTCAAAGCGATAAAAAAGCCGTTGCGCTGAAAACCAATGCCGAAAGCCGCGCCCGTATTCTCCACGTAGGTGAAATGGAAAAACGGCAGCAGGGGCGTCGACGCCTTGGGCATCAGCCAATGAATGGCCCAATATTTGCTGAGGCGGTCAATCAGAAAAATGCCGGCGAGAACGGCCAGGCGACGGCGGAGCTTCACCGGGCCAGCTGCTGAGCGCAGCGGCCGCAAAGCGCGGGGTGCCGGGCAACCGTGCCGATGTCGCTTTGATATCTCCAGCAGCGCGGGCACTTGGAGCCCGGCGCGGTCTGGATTTCGATTGCCAGGGCTCCTTCTCCTGGCAATCGTTCAACCGCGGAAACCAGCAATATCTCCGGCCAATTGATGGCGCAATCCCTCAAGAGCGCGCCGTCTCCCTTGAAAATCACCTTGGCCTGAAGCGAGCTGCCGATTTTCTTGGCGGCGCGGGACTCTTCCAGGGCTTTTTGCGCGGCCTGGCGCAACGTTATAATCTCGACCCAGCGCTGCGCGAGCGCCGGGTCGTGCCAGCGCTTGTCGACCGGCGGCAGATCCGCCAGAAAAATGCTTTCCTCCAGGCCCCAGAGCTGA
>MGUO01000205.1 GCA_001800015.1 Elusimicrobia bacterium RIFCSPHIGHO2_02_FULL_57_9 | reverse complement strand
ACATTGACCATCTGTACGCCGCGGCCACGCGCGCCGGTGCTGTCGGCGGTAAACTGCTGGGCGCGGGCGGGGGCGGGTTCGTGCTTTTGTTCGTGGAGCCGCACAAAAAACCCAGGATCCGCGCGGCGCTCAAAGGCCTGCTGGAAGTCCCCTTCAAGTTTGAAGGCCTGGGAAGCCAGATCATTTTCTACCAGCCGGACACGGGAATTGTGAAATAACCTTAAGTTTTTGGTTTGAGATTATTTCATCCCGAGTCCCGAAGGGACGAGGGATCTTGAAATGAATCTTAATAATACAGATATTGTGATTTTAGCCGGCGGCTTGGGCAAGCGCCTGCAAGCCCTCACGCAGGGCCAACAGAAAGTCCTCGCCAAGATCGACGGCAAACCTTTCATCGCGTTATTAATTGAATTCATCGCCTCTCAAGGCGGACAACGCTTCATTGTGTGCACCAGCCACGGCGCCGAGGCCGTTGAGCGGACATTGGCCGACACGTTCCCCAAACTGGACATTGTTTTTTCAAGGGAAGAGGAGCCGCTGGGCACAGGCGGCGCCATCAAGCAGGCGGCCGCTTTGGTGTGTTCGCCCCGATTTTTGGCCATGAACGGGGATTGTTTTTGCGTCATTGATTACGGGCAATTGATCGCTCGTCATGTATCGCGCAAAGCCGCGGCCACCATTGCCGTGACGCGCCTTGATGATGCCCGCGAATACGGCACCATTGAGACAGGCCCCGATGGGCGCATTGAAGCGTTCAAGGAAAAATCTGCCTCCGCTGAAATGCTTTCGCGTTCAGCTTCGGCGGACAGGCAGCCGCGGTATCTTATTAATACGGGAACGTATTGCCTGAATAAGGACGTGTTCAATTTAGCCAAGACCCCGCAGAAGTTTTCCATTGAATACGATTTCTTCCCGCGCCTGGTCGGCAAGGGGTTCTGGTCTTTTGAGGTGGCCAACAAGTTCGTTGACATCGGCACGCCCGAGCGCTACCAGTGGGCGCAGGAGCACCTAAAGGAATTCCGAGCATGATTCCCTCCCCCTTGTGGGGAGGGTTAGGG
>MGUO01000204.1 GCA_001800015.1 Elusimicrobia bacterium RIFCSPHIGHO2_02_FULL_57_9 | reverse complement strand
CGCCGCCCAATACCACGATATCGGAAGACATTTAAACATGCACCCCGTGGCAATACAGCCAAGCCTTAAAAGCGAAACTCAATTTGCGCCAGGAAGGCAGGGCGGCGCGGTGAAAAAGCACCCGAAAACCGGTGCGGCGTATCTCTTCCAAAATGCCCTCGTAAACATGGGCCATGATCTCGGCCGGCAGCATGGCGGGCCTGTCACGGAAATCCAGCATATTGCGCCCGCGTTGATAGCAGCCGCGCGTCTTATTATACAGTCCCTCCATCAAGCGGTCGAAGGCCGGGGTATGTTCCCGCCGCCGCAGCGAATCGACGGAGTAACCCGCCTGCTTCATCTCGGACTCCGGCAAATAGACGCGGCCCCGCTCCAGATCGCAGCCCACGTCGCGGATGATATTGGTCATTTGGAAAGCATAGCCGAATTGGTCGGCGAACTGGGCGATTTTCTCGGGCGGGGTGTGCCGATAGCCGAATATCTCAACCGACATGCGGCCCACGGAACAGGCCACGCCCTTCATATAAGACTCAAGCTGTTCGAAAGTCTCGTAACGCGCGGGCTCCAAATCCATCTCGCAGCCGCGTATCATCTCAAGAAAAGCTTCCTTGGGCAGGCGGAAATCCTTAAGGACTTCTTGCAGGCGCGCTGAAACGCTGTGGGTGGGCATGCCGGCGTAGAGCCGGTCTATCTCGGCGCGCCAAAAATCAAGCAGGCGCCTGGCCTCGTCTTTTTTCAGATGGCCCGAATCGACGATATCGTCGATGAGCCGGCAATAGGCGTAAACCGCCGAAAGCGCGTTTCTCTTGGTTTTGGGAAGACACAGAAAGCCGAGGAAAAAATTCGAGCCTTTTTCCGCGGCGGGTGCTGGCTCGTTCATTCTATCTAGAGCAAAGAGCGAACCAGAAGGACGACCCAATCCCCCTTACCCAGGACGGGCCGGGCCGAAAGAGTGTCAAATCCCATTTTCCTTATTTTACGTAAAATCTCGCGGCCCCCATACCAGCTCAGGCGTATTTCCCAGGACAACGGCCAGGACAGACGCCCCGCAAGGCCGCGCCCTTCCTCGAAAAGAGCGCGCGTCCTGCTGATTTGGAATTTCATGAGATGAAGAAACTTCTCGTTGACCACGCCCATGCGCAGATCGGCCTCGGAATAACCGGAGGACTTAAAATCCTCCTCGGGAATGTAAATCCTGTCTTGCTTCAGATCCACCGAGATGTCCTGCCAGAAATTCGCCAATTGGAGGGCCGTGCAGACGGCATCGGACTGGCGCAATAATTCCGGGTCGCGATAGCCGTGAATCATCAAGACCACCCGCCCCACGGGATTGGCCGAACGCCGGCAATAATCGAGGACCTCGTTGAAGGTCGCGTAGCGCTTTTTTTCGACGTCCTGAAGAAAGGCGCTCAATAAGTCATCGAACGGCCCGATGGGAAGGTCCAGTTCCCTCAGGGTTTGTCCGATGGCGACAAGAACGGGATGCCTGGGCGCGGCGGCGACCGGGCCACAGGCGGCTTCATTGAGCTGCTTGCGCCAATCCAGCAATCTTTCGCGGCGATGACCCTCGTGCTCCGGTTCATCGGCGAAATCATCCGCGATGCGGGCAAAGGCGTAAAGGGCGGCCACGTGCTTGCGCAGGGAAGGCCGCAGCAACCGGGAGGCGACCGGAAAATTCTCATAATGCGACGCGACTAAATTCGCGCAGAAGGCGTAAGCGGCCGCAATATCCGAAGGGTCTAAGACCTCCGCCTCATAGGCCTTAAGCGCGTTCATTTACGGCCCACCCCGATGCGCGTGCGCTTATTCCTGCGGGCTCGCGGCAGAGAACGGTAAGGCTGGTCGCTCCATTCAAACTCCATGACGCCGCAGCGCACGAAGTCTCCCTCTTGGACGGCGGCCAAGCGCAGGGCCTTATCCACGCCGATGCGCTTAAGGGTCTTTTGAAAGCGGTCCAGGGCTTCGGGAAGGCTAGAATCGAGCATAGCGGCCGCGCGCTCCACGAAACGCCCTTTAAGCTCAAAGCGCCCTCCGCCCAAGGGCTCGACGCGGAAACCGGTGTCCACGCGCGCAACCTGGCCAAAAGGAGCCGGAGCCAGAGTGTCGGCGACGGGACGGCGCGAAAGCTCGAGGATAATGCGGTCCAATAAGGCGCTTACACCGGCGCCGGTGGCGGCGGAAATCCCCAAGGGACGGCGGGCGCGCTGCCTGGCTTTTAGCTGCTTTAAGGCATCCGCGGATTCAGGAAGGTCCATTTTATTGAGAACCAGAATCCGCGGCTTGACCGCTAAACGGGAGCTAAAAGCCTTAAGCTCGGCTTCAATCGCCTTTATTCCCTCCAGGAGGCTCTGATTCCCGTAGCCCGCGGGATCGATGAGATGAACCAGCACTCGCGCGCGCTCGACATGACGCAGGAACTCCATTCCCAAGCCCTTGCCCCGATGAGCCCCTGCGATGATACCGGGAATATCGGCGACCACGAAATGAATTCCCTTGTGGGAAGCCACGCCCAAATTCGGGGCCAGCGTGGTAAAGGGATAGTCGGCCACTTTAGGCCGGGCCTGTGAAATTCTAGCCAGCAAGCTGGACTTGCCGGCGTTAGGAAAACCCACCAGCCCGACATCGGCGATGAGCTTAAGCTGCAAATCCAAGGCGACTCGCTCGCCGGGCTCCCCTTTTTCAGCCAGGCGCGGAGCCGTGTTAAGTCGCGTCTTGAAAGAAAGATTGCCGCGCCCGCCCCGGCCGCCGCGAGCCGCCAGATAACGCGCTCCGGCGCGAGCAAGATCGACCTCGGGACAGCCGTCTTTATAGACCACGGTTCCCACGGGAACAAGGACCACCATATCAGACCCGGCAGAGCCGGTTTTATCGCTGCCCTTGCCGTGATTGCCGGGCTTGCCTTCGATATGCGGCCTTAGGGATAAATCCAGCAAGGTGGACAAATGCGGCGAGGCTACCAAATAAACGTCCCCTCCCTTGCCGCCGTCGCCGCCGTTGGGTCCGCCAAACTCCATGAATTTCTCGCGCAGGAAAGCAAGACAGCCGTTTCCACCGTCGCCGCCGGTCACGAAAATGCGGACTTTATCGATGAAGTTCATGGAAGATTTCCCGCTTGGGCGCCTGCGGCGGGCCGAGCGCGGGCGCGCTCATTTTAATGAAAAACGGTTTAGGCAGCGGCTTGATAGACGCTGACGCGCTTCTTGTCCTTATACGCCCACTCAAAAGTGACGATGCCCGGCGCTTTGGCGAATAAGGTGTCGTCCTTGCCCCGCCCGACGTTGATTCCCGGCAGGATTTTAGTGCCGCGCTGGCGCACAATCACCATGCCGGCCGACACTTTCTGGCCGCCGTAGCGTTTAACGCCCAGGCGTTGACCGTGGCTGTCGCGTCCGTTGCTGGAGGAACCTTGAGCTTTAGTGTGCGCCATAAAATTATCAGTTGAAAGAGATGGATTTGATCAGGATCTCCGTCAAATTCTGACGGTGGCCCCGCATCTTTTTATAGGCCTTTTTGGGCCGTTTTTTAAAAACCAATATTTTCGGGCCTCGCTTCTGGCCCACGACCTCGGCGAGCACGGCAGCCTTGCGCGCGGAGGCGGGCTCCTGGCCTTCCTTGGTGTCGCCCACGGCCCATAAAGCCTCAAACGTCAGTTCTTTGCCTTTTTCGGCATCGAGCTTCTCGACCCGGATGGTCTCGCCGGGGGTGACCCAGAATTGTTTTCCGCCCGTCTCAATAATAGCGTACATGGTTTTGGTAGGATAGCAAAATTGTGATGATCAAGGCAAATTAAATGCGCCGGCCTTCAGGACGGATCAGGCCTTTAAGCGGGCGGACAAGAGCCGAAAGGAGCGGTCGTAGCGCTCGGCCATGTCAAAATGCCCCAGACCATGCTCCTCGTAGATGTGCTTGATGCCCAGACGCTTAAGAGTGTCGGAGAGCTTGCGCGCGCCCAAATGCAGAAAAAATTCATCGCGCGTGCCGCAGTCAAAAAACAGGGTTTTCAAGCGGCGCAAAGCGGCGCGATGCTTGGCCGCGGCAACCACTGGATCCCTTTCTTGCCAAAGCTTCCAAAGGCGCGGGATGATTTCTCCTGTGCGTTCGACAAAGGGCAAATCAAACTTGAGAGGGCTTTTAAGATTTGGGGAATAGCAGGCGGCCATGGCGATCATGTTGACGGCGGCATGATCGAAGCGATCCTTATGCTTTGATGCTAGAAATTGACGCACAAAACTTTTCGCTGAGCCGCCGTATTTAGGCAGGGCCGCGATGAATTTATAAATATCCTGGCCGTAGCAAGCTTCGAAAAACATGTCGCCGGAATGGCCGGCCACATGGCCGAAAACATCGGGATATTTCATGCCCAGCATCACCGCGCCGTAGCCGCCGCTGGATTTGCCCATCAGCGCGCGGCCGGAAGCCTGACGGCTGCTGGAGAATTTATCTTCCATAAAAGGGACTAATTCTTGGATGATATGATCCTCATAACGGCCGGTGGCTGAGGAATTCACATATTGGCTGCCGCCATAAGCCGTGAAACAGTCGGGAATCACAAGAATGCATTCGCGCGCCTTGCCCGTGGCAATCAAACGGTCCAGCCTTTCCACTAAATTTTCTTTCCAGGGGTTATAGTTGATAATGGCCCTACCGGTACCGGTAAAACCGGTGAGATAATAAATCACCGGGTAGCGTTGGCCACGCTTAGTTCCGTAAGAAGGCGGCAAATAAACCGGCACTTCCCGCATGGAGGGATCCCGCAAAGGATTGCCTTTGAGCAGCTGGCTGCTGATTGCCTCGATCTGTACCTTGCCTTTCATTAGTTTGAGAATCCTCTCTCCAGCGCCCGTCGTAAAGAGCCGCTGTATTGCTCCAAGCGCCAACGGGCCTGGATCACGGAAAGCTTTTGCCGGGCCATGAGTACGGATAATTTCACGCTGTAGCCGGACTGCTTAAGCAAGGCCTGGGCCTGTGCCGGTTTAACATGCCCCAGATCGCAGACGATGCGCGCAGCCCTTAGGCGCAATTTGCGCGAGATCGGCTTTAAATCCACCATCCAATGATCGTAAACCTTGCCCAGGCGTATCATGGCTGCCGTGGTCAAGGTATTTAAGACGAGCTTGGCCGCCGTCCCGCTTTTAAGGCGGGTTGAACCAGCGATCACCTCGGGCCCCACGCGCGGAGCGATAGTAATTTCTGCCGGATTTCGAGGCGGGTTGTCGTTAGACGTGACAAGAACCGTGCGGCAGCCGAGTCTGCGCGCAGCCTTTAGGGCTGCGCGCACAAAAGGCGTTACGCCCGAAGCCGCGATCCCAATCACCACGTCCTGGCGGCCTAGCCCTCTCATGGCCGCCG